>NZ_CEVIVC010000129.1:12971-14325 GCF_982290645.1 Protofrankia sp. CiP1_Cm_nod4 | reverse complement strand
GAACCACTCCACGTCCGCGGCCGTCGCGGCGAACGGCGGCTGGCAGCGGTACCGGCCGGGACGCCGGGCCAGGAGACGCCGGGCCAGGACGCCGGGTCAGGACGCCGGTCGGTTCGAGGACGGTGGGCGGGGACGCTCGTCCAGCACCGTGCGCACCGCGTCGCCGATCAGATGCGTCAGCCGGGGATGGGCGCTGCGACGGCCGCGGACGTGGAGTGGTTCAGGCTCGACCGGTGGCAGATCGTCACGGCGTTCCAGCCCCTGCGGCACCGCCCCGACATCGGCGAGCAGCGCGACACCGACACCGGCGCGGACCGCGTGCAGCACACCGGCGAGGTATCCGGCCTCGCCGACGACCGAGGCCGTGCGCCCGGCCTGGGCCAGCACCCGTAACGCATGGCTTCGAATCGTGCACGGATCGTCGATAGCTACCAGTGGCAGTGGCCGTTCCGGCGGGGGCGGCACCCAGTCGGTGGCCGCGAACCAGGCCAGCGGCAGCCGGCCGGCGGGACGGGCCAGGGGGGTGTTCCCCTCCCCGATGAGCACGGCGACGTCGATGCTGCCCCGGTCGAGCGCCTCGTCGAGGCGGGCCCCCCGATCGAGCCGGAACCTGACCTGGACGTCGGGGAACTCCGCGGTGAGCGCGGACATCACCAGCGGGAGCAGGTGGTCGGCGGCATGCTCGGTCGACCCGATGGTGATGGTCGGCTGGCCCGCCAGCGCCGCGTCCACGCCCAGTTGTTCGAGGGCGTCGTCGTGCAGGGTGAGAATCCGTCGCCCCATGGCGATGAGTAGTTCACCATCAGAGGTGAAGCGTGTGCCGCGGCCGTCCGGGGTGACCAGCGGCCGGCCGACCGCTTTCTCCAGGCGGCGCACATGCTGGCTCACCGCCGACTGCGAGATGCACAGCGCCTCCGCGGCCCGGCGGAAGCCGCCGTGGTCGGCGATCGCCGTGAGGCTGCGCAGAGCCGTCAGGTCCAGTACGGGAGGCACAGTGCACGATAGCGCAACTGATTTTATTTCGTAATAGGTCCGATCGCGGATCCGCGTTGGACATCCACGGAAAACAGCACCATCCTGATGCCCATGGTCGGGAAACGGGATGTGCGGCAACACGGACCGCTTACATTCCGTGCCGCTTTCCGTCATCCAGCGCGGTGCCGGATCGCGCGGCACGTCCTGACCCGCAGACGAGTCATTGACTTCGGGACCATCACCTCCGCCTGTTGTCCCGTGCGTTGTTCCCGCTGGTGACACCAGGTTCCCTCTGGTGACACCGGGCTCCCGCTGGTGACGTCGGCGCGTCACTGCCCGGCCTGATCCGGCTGCCGGTCGCCGAGCCACGGCAGCTCGT
>NZ_CEVIVC010000129.1:0-12641 GCF_982290645.1 Protofrankia sp. CiP1_Cm_nod4 | reverse complement strand
CTCCCGCCCACCGGTACCGCTTCCGGCTACCGGACATCAGCTGCCCGCCCGCACATAAGGACGTAGATCGATGACGTCAGCTCAGCTCGCCACCACCGCCGCGGACGCGCCCGCTCTCGCGGCCTGGGACAACCCGCCCGCGGTCGCGCCGCGGGGGACGGTGATCCTGATCGCCGGCCGGGGCGAGCACCCGGGGCTCTACGAGCGGTTCGGCAACCGGATCGCCTTCGACGGCTACCGGGTCCGGGTGGTCGGCGACCCGACCGCGCACGAGCGGACGGTCACCTCCGAGATCGACCGCCTGCTGGCCGACCCGGACCTGCCCGCGCCGCGCGTGCTGGCGGGCTCCGACGCGGGCGCGGCGTTCGCCGCGGCGCTGGTCGCCACCGGGCGGGTGCGGGCCGACGGCCTCATCCTCGTCGGCCTCCCCGGCGGGGAGACGGCCACCACCGGCATCGGGGAATGGGAGTGGGAGACCGAGCTGGGTGAGCGCACCGCCTGCCCCACCCACCAGGCGCGGCTGGACGCCGACGTGTCGGTGCGCCGCGGCGCGCTGACCGTCCCGATACCCCGGTCCTGGATCGTCGACGGTGATCTTCGCCAGGTCGCCGTGCCGGTGCTCGGCCTGCACGGGACGGCCGACCTGCTCAGCCCGCTGCCGGCCGCGCGCGAGCGGTACGCGGGCGCGCCCGTCGCCGAGTTCGTCACCATCGACGGCGGCAAGCACGACGCCCTCAACGACGCCACCCACCGGACGGCCGCGGCCGTGGTCGTGCTGTTCCTCGAACGGCTGCGGACCGGCACCGGCCTGCCCGCGATCGCGCGCTGGACACCCTGGTCATAGCCGCCGCCATCCATGCCAGCCGCCGCCATCCGTGCCAAGCCGCGGCTGGCGCACCGATCAGCCACCGTCCGGCGCATCCGGAGGATCCGTGACCGTCGAATTCATCAGCGGCATAAACATCAACCCGTCCAACGAGCTCAACCGGCTCCGCCTCCCGGCCGTTGACGTGCCCTTCCTCAGGCGTTACGCGCGGGTCCTGGAGGACGGTGGTTTCGACTACACCCTGGTGCCCTACCACTCCTCCTTCCAGGACCCGTTCACCCTGGCCACGGCCATCACACAGGTCACCGAGCGGCTCCGGCCGATCGTCGCGCTGCGGCCCAACACCATCTACCCGACGGTCGCGGCCAAACAGCTGGCCACCCTCGACCAGCTCAGCGGCGGACGCGCGGTGGTGCACTTCATCGCGGGCGGGGACGACCACGAGCAGGCCCGCGAGGGCGACCGGCTGGGCAAGACCGAGCGCTACGCGCGACAGGCCGAGTACATCGACATCCTCCGCCGGGTATGGGCCTCGACAGCGCCGTTCGACCATGCCGGGACCTACTACTCCTTCGAGGACTTCGTCTCGGTCGTGCGGCCGGTCAACGGCGGCATCCCGGTGTCGGTCGGCGGGTCGTCGCCGCAGGCCTACCAGGTGGGCGGCGCGCAGGCCGACATCTTCGGGCTGTGGGGCGAACCGCTCAGGCAGACCAGGGAGCAGATCGACGCGGTGGCCGAGCAGGCCCGCCTCGCCGGCCGTGCGGACACCCCCCGCATCTGGGTCACCTTCCGCCCGATCATCGCTCCCACCGAGGAACTGGCCTGGGAGAAGGCCCACCGGATCCTCGACGTCCTGCGGGGCAACAACGGGCTCGCGCACGCGGCGTTCCGTGCCACCGGCGTGCAGGAACCACCCAACGTCGGTTCTCAGCGGCTGCTGCGGGTGGCCCGCGACGGTGACCTGCACGATCGTGCGCTGTGGACGCCCACGGCAGCCGCGACCAACGCCGCCGGCGCGTCCACCGCCCTGGTGGGGACGCCCGAGACCGTCGCCGCCGCCATCCTCGACTACGTCGACATCGGCGCCGAGCTCATCTCGATCCGCGGGTACGACAACCTCAACGACGTCATCGACTACGGCCGCTACCTTCTCCCGCTGGTGCGCGAGGAGCTGGCCCACCGCGCGGCGACCGGCCGTCGTGGCGAGATCGTGCGGGAGGACGCCGGGCGCGGCCGCCCGGCTACCTCGGCCACCTCGGCGGCTACCTCGGCCACTTCCGCCGCTTCGGGGGCCTCGGCCGGTGGCCCGCACGGTGCCGGGGGAGCGGGGGCGCGGGAAACGTCGTCCGCGCGGGCCGGCCGGCCGGGGCAGCAGGTGGCGTCGTGAGCGTGCCGTCACGGTCCCGGACCGGCCCGGCCGACCGCCCCGCCACCGGCCTGCCCGCCGCCGATCCCGCCGCCGGCGGCCGTCCCGCTGCCGCTGCCGGCGGCCGTCCCGATGTCGATGTCGATGCCGATGCCGGCCCTCCGGTGGCCGCGCTGCCGGTCGTGGACATCTCCGACGACGTGCTCGCCCGGACGAGCGCGCGGATCGCGCTCACCGCTGAGGAGTACGACCGTTCCGCGGAGTTCCCCTGGGCAGGCATCCAGGCCGTGCACGACGCGGGCCTGCTGCGGCTGGGGATCTCGCCCCGCTACGGCGGCCAGGGCCTCAGCGCCACCGACAGCGTCCGGGTCCTGCAGTGGCTGGGCCGGGGCGACCCGTCGGTCGCCCTGATCACGGCGATGACGATCCTCCAGCACGTGCTGGAGGACATCGACCCGTGGTGGCCGGCGGATCTCTACCGCACCGTGGTCGACGACTCCCGCCGGCGGCCGGTGCTGCTCAACGCCGTCCGCGCCGAGCCGGAGTGGGGAGCGCCCGCCCGCGGCGGGCTGCCGGCCACGAAGATCCGGCGGACCGCCGACGGCTGGCTGCTCAACGGGCACAAGGGCTTCGCGACAAGCTCGGAAGGCCTCGCCTACCACCTGGTGTGGGCGGCCACCGAGGACCCCGACCCGCTGCTGGCGCACGCCGTCGTCCCCGCCGGCACCCCCGGTATCGAGATCGTGCGCACCTGGGACCACCTCGGGCTGCGGGCGAGCAGCACGCACGACGTCATCTACACCGACGTGGAGATCCCTTTCGGGAACTTCCGCGGCGTGCCCCTCTCCGAGCAGCGCGCCGACCCGGGCCTGGGTGCCGTCGGGATCGGCGTGCCCGCGCTGTACATCGGGGTGGCCCGGGCCGCGCAGGAGTTCTTCCTGCGTTTCGCCAACGAGCGCGTACCCACCTCGCTGGGACGTCCCATCGCCACGACCGAGCGGATCCAGACCATCGCCGGCGAGATCGAGGCGCAGCTGGTCCAGGCTGAGGAGATCGCCTACGGGGTGGTCCGCCGTTTCGACGAGGGTGACCCCAGCGCGCCGCGGCGGTTCCTCGTCGCCAAGCCGCTGATCGTGCGCGCCGCTGTCACAGCCGTGCAGACCGCGGTGGCGGCGATCGGCAACCCGGGCCTGACCAGGCACAACCCGCTCGAGCGGCACCTGCGTGACGTCTACTGTGCCCGCGTCCATCCGCCGCAGGAGGACTCCGCCCTGCTGCTCGCCGGGCGTCAGACGCTCACCGCCGAGCGCTGTTAGGGCCACCTTCAGGGCCACGTCAGCCCGGCCGGGGAGCCGCCGCGGGTGCCGCCGGGCACCTGGCCGGCGGCCCGGGCCACGCCTGACCGGCATCCGGCATCCGGTACACCGCATCCGGCATCCGGCATCCGGCATCCGGTATCCGGTACCCGGCATCCGCGTCCCCGTTCCCGGCGCCGCTGCCATAACGAACGTTCTTTTCTGACCGGTTCCAGGAGCTCTGGAATCCACCCGGCCTGTTCACGGAAAACAACTCTGGGAGTCACGACCTGATGGCCATATTGTGGCGTCGCCGAAATGGCGAGGACGCCGGCGGGAACACCGACGGGAACACCAGCGGGAACAACAGGAGCGGCGGTGGCCACGGCTGGCGGGCGGCGACCGTCTCCCTCCTCACCGTCGCCTTCCTGGCCGCCTGTGGCGGCGGGGACGGCGGGAGCGGCACGAACGCCGACAACGCGCAGCCCGTGCCGGGCGGCCGGTTGAAGATCGCCTTCTGGGCGGACTTCCAGGGCTGCATCGACCCCAACCAGGTGTACTGGATCGAAAGCCGCAGCATCGACCGCAACTTCGCCGACTCGCTGACCGACCAGGACCCCGCCACCGGTGAGATCGTCCCGTGGCTCGCCACGAGCTGGACGGTCAGCCCGGACGCCCGGGAATACACCTTCACCCTGCGCAAGGGCGTCACCTTCAGCGACGGCACGCCGCTCGACGCGTCCGCGGTGAAGACGGCCTTCGACGGGGTGCGCGACCTCGGCGCCAAGTCGACCCTGGGCGTGACCTACCTCGCCGGCTACGAGTCGTCGACCGCCGTCGACCCGCAGACGGTGAAGGTGAACTTCAAGGTGCCCAACGCGGCGTTCCTGCAGGCGACGTCCACCACCACCCTGGCGGTCCTCTCGCCGGCCACCTACAAGGAGACCGCCGAGGCCCGCTGCGCGGGCAAGGTCATCGGCTCGGGGCAGTTCGTGCTCGACAGCTACACCGCCGCCAAGGCGGCCAGGCTCAGCCGGCGCGCGGGCTACGCGTGGCCGAGCGCGCTGGTGAAGAACAAGGGTGACGCGTACCTCGACGGCATCGACGTCAGCTACATCACCGAGGACAGCGTCCGGGTCGGCAGCCTGACCACCGGCACCATCGACGTCGCCTGGCCGCGGCTGCCGATCACCTCCGCCGACCAGGAGATCATCAAGGCCGCGAACGGCGTCATCGAGACCCGCTCCCTGCCCGGCATCAGCGCGCAGATCGTGCCCAACGTCAACAGGGGCGGCCCGCTGGCCGACCTGAAGGTGCGCCAGGCGCTGTACAAGGCGATCGACCTGAAGAGCTACGCGTCCACCGTGTACTGGGACAGCTACCCGGTGGTGAAGGGGCCGTACGACTCGACGACGCCGTACGCGGCGGACCTGTCCGCCAAGCTCGCCCACGACCCGGCCGGGGCGGCCGCGCTGCTGGACAGCGCCGGCTGGGCCAAGGGCCCGGACGGCTACCGCTACAAGGACGGCCGGAAGCTGACGCTGACCTACCTCATCACCGCCTCGACCCCCGGCGAGCAGCTGCTCCAGGACCAGCTCAAGAAGAGCGGCATCGACCTGCAGCTCAAGGTCGTCACCAGCGCGCAGCTCACCCAGCTGACCACCGCCGGCGAGTTCGACCTCGCGGGCAGCTACCTGACCCGGGGTGACCCGAGCGTGCTCGGCTCGACCCTCGACCGGGCCGTCACGAAGAACTACGCCACCGTGTACTCCCAGGACGACGCCACGGCCGCCGAGGTCAGCAAGCTGTTCGCCCGCGGGCTGAACACGATCGACCCCGCCCAGCGCGCCGCGGCCTACAAGGATCTGCAGGACTACCTGATCGACCACGGGGTCGTCTTCCCGACCTACGACCGGGTGCAGGTGGCCGGGCTGTCGAACAAGGTCCACGGGTTCGCCTGGACCTCCGAGAGCTTCCTGCGCGCCAACGACATCTGGCTGTCGAAGTGACCCGACGGCCGTGATGTTCAGATATCTCGCCGGTAGGCTCGCCCAGGCACTGCTGGTGCTCTGGGCGGCCTACACGGTCACCTTCGTCATCCTGCACGTGCTGCCGAGCGACCCGGTCACCCTGCAGCTCGCCGCCGGCGGGGTCGACGTCAGCCAGCTCACCCCGGGCCAGCTGCACTCCATGGAGGCGCGGTACGGGCTCGACGAGCCCGTGCTCACGCAGTACTTCGGCCGGCTGTGGGACGCCCTGCACCTCGACTTCGGCATGTCGCTCACCCAGAACGTCTCCGTCGGCACCCTCGTCTCCGACCGGCTGCCCTCGACGATCGTGCTGGCCCTGGTCTCCGTCGGACTGTTCCTGGTGTTCGGCGTCGGGCTGGCCTACCTGGCCTCGTACGTCCAGTGGCTCCCGGCCCGGGTGCTGCTGCGGCGGCTGCCCGCCGTGGGCATCTCGCTGCCGACGTTCTTCGTCGGGCTGCTGCTCATCCAGGTGTTCGCCTTCTCCCTCGGCTGGCTGCCGGCCAGGGGCACCGAAGGATGGCGCAGCGTGGTGCTGCCGGCGGTCACCCTGGCGCTTCCCGGGTCGGCGATGCTCGCCCAGGTGCTCATCCGCAGCCTCGGCGACACCTGGCAGGAGCCGTACATCGTCACCGCCAGGGCCAAGGGGCTGTCGCGCTGGGCGGTCCAGCTGCGGCACGCGTTCCGCAACGCGGCCCTGCCCGCGCTCACCCTGCTGGGCGTGCTCGTCGGCTACACGGTGACCAACGCGGTCGTCGTCGAGACCGTCTTCTCCCGCAACGGGATCGGCCAGCTGGCCCAGCAGGCCGTCCTCGGCCAGGACGTGCCCGTCGTCCAGGCCGTCATCGTCATCGCAGCGGCGATCTTCGTCGCGGTCAATCTGGTCGTCGACCTGCTCTACTCGTTCCTCGACCCTCGCGTCGCCCACACGGCCCGGGTCACCTAGGGTCACTGAGGCAGGAATCATGTCCGAGAACATCCTGGTCAAAGGCCCGGGGCAGGCTGCCGTGGGCGCCCCCTCGGCCCCGGTACCCGCGTCCGCCGTGCTCCCGGTGCCGGCCGCGGACGATGCCAGCGCCAGCGCCGGCTCCCGCCCCGATGCCGGGAGCGGCCCCGACGCCGGGAACGGCCCTGGCTGGACGGACACCGGCGACGGCCGCCCTGGCGAACGGCATCCGGCGGGTGGGCGCCTCCGGCGGCCCGCGGCCGCGGCATACGAGGTGGCACGGCCGTTCCTGCGCCGGCCGGGGTTCGTCCTCGCCGCCGCGTTCATCGTGTTCGTCGTGGTCTCGGGGCTGTTCCCCGGGCTGTTCACCTCGTACGACCCGACCGCGACCGCGCCGGCGGAGAAGCTGCGCGGGCCAGGGCTGGAGCATCTCTTCGGCACCGACGAACTGGGCCGGGACCTGTTCTCCCGGGTCCTCCACGGCTCGGCCCTGACGATCAGGGCCACCGGGGGAGCCGTGCTGATCGCGGTCGTGGCCGGGCTGGCCATCGGGGTCATAGCCGGGTTCCTGGGCGGGTGGATCGACAGCCTGCTCATGCGCACGGTCGACGTCGCGCTCGCGCTGCCGCTGCTCCTGCTGGCGCTGGCGATTGTCACCGCGCTGGGCTTCGGGACGCTGCCGGTGGCGATAGCCGTCTCGGTGGGCATCGTGCCCGGGTTCGCGCGCACGACCCGGGCGGAGGTGTTCCGGGTCAAGGGGCAGGCGTACGTCGAGGCCGCCCGCACCGGCGGCGCCTCATGGCTCAGGGTGATGTGGCGCCATGTCCTGCCGAACTCGTGGGGCCCGGTGATGGTGCTGGCCATCCTCGACTTCGGCACCGCCGTGCTGAGCATCTCCTCGCTGAGCTTCCTGGGCTTCGGGGCCCCGCCGCCCGCCGCCGAGTGGGGGACGCTGATCTCCAGCGGCCGTAACTACCTGGTCACCAGCCCATGGCTGTCGCTGCTGCCGGGCCTGTTCGTCGGCCTGGTCGTGTTCGGCCTCAACCACGTCGCCCGGACTCTCGAGGAGGTGCGCCCGTGAGCGAGGGAGCCGAGCGAGCGGAGTCGTCGCCCGGCGCAGCCGGGCAGCTGCGGAGCGAGGGAGCGACGCAGCGGACCGGAAATGAGGCGCGCGAGGGAGCCGAGGGAGCCGAGGGAGCCGGGGGAGCCGAGGGAGCGACGCGGCGGACCGGGGGCGCAGCGGGCGAGGGGGCCGGCGCGAACATCGTGGAGCTGGCCGGGCTGTCGGTCGGCTACCGCAGCCGGGGGCGGACGGCCCTCGCGGTCGACGGCCTGGACCTTACGATCGCGCCCGGCGAGACCGTGGCCATCGTCGGCGAGTCCGGCTCGGGCAAGACCACCACCGCCAACGCCATCCTGGGGCTGCTGCCGGCCAACGGGCAGGTCGTCGCGGGTTCGATCCGGGTGGCCGGCACCGACATCACCACGGCCCGGGAACGCACCCTGCGGGCGGTCCGCGGCAGCGTCGTCGGGCTCGTCCCGCAGGATCCGATGGTCGGTCTCAACCCGACGATGCGCGTCGGCGGCCAGGTGGCCGAGGCCGTCCGCCGGCGCGGCGTGGACAGGCGGCTGGTGCCCGCCGAGGTGGTCGAGGCCCTGGAACGGGCCGGGCTGGACGAGCCGGTGCTGCGCGCCCGGCAGTACCCGCACGAGCTCTCCGGTGGCATGCGGCAGCGGGTGCTCATCGCCATCGCGCTGGCCGGGCATCCCCGCCTCATCGTCGCCGACGAGCCGACGAGCGCGCTGGACGTCACCGTGCAGCGCACGATCCTCGACCATCTCGGGCGTCTCGTCGCCGAGACGGGCACCTCCCTGCTGATCATTACCCACGATCTCGGGGTCGCCGCCGACCGCGCCGACCGGGTGGTCGTCATGCAGCACGGGCGGGTGGTCGAGCGCGGCGATCCGGAATCGATCATGCTCGCCCCCCGCGACCCGTACACCCGGCACCTCATCGAGGCCGCCCCGGCGCTGTCGCACTCCGGGCAGGTCGTCCCCCGCTTCACCGAGGTCGCCCCGGCGCCGGAGATCCTACGGCTGGAGGCCGTCACCAAGGACTTCCGCCTGCCCAGGACGTCCGGCGGCGACCGGGTCTTCCGGGCGCTGGAGGACGTCACGCTCTCGGTGCGGGCCGGGCAGACCCTGGGCCTGGTCGGCGAGTCCGGCTCGGGCAAGACCACCGCGCTGCGCATCGCCATGGCCCTGGACAAGCCCACCAGCGGACGGGTGTTCCTGGACGGGAAGGACATCACCGCCGCCGGCTGGTCGCAGCTGCGGCCGCTGCGCCGGCGGTTCCAGCTCGTGCACCAGAACCCGTACTCCTCGCTGGACCCGCGGTTCAGCGTCGAGGAGAGCATCGCCGAACCGCTGGTCTCCTTCCGGGTCGGCAACCGGGCCAGCCGGGCCGTCCGGGTTCGTGAGCTGCTCGACCAGGTCGCCCTGCCGGCGGATTTCCGTGACCGCAGGCCGCGGGAGCTCTCCGGCGGGCAGCGCCAGCGGGTGGCGATCGCCCGGGCGCTCGCGCTCGGGCCCGAGCTGGTCTTCCTCGACGAGCCCGTCTCCGCGCTCGACGTCTCCGTGCAGGACCAGATCCTGGGGCTGCTCACCGGGCTTCAGCGGGAGCTCGGGGTCAGCTACTTCTTCATCTCCCACGACCTGGCGGTCGTCGCCCAGCTCTCGCACGAGGTCGCCGTGCTGCGCCGCGGCCGGATCGTCGAGAGCGGCCCGGCCGCGGCCGTGTTCGCCGCGCCCGAGCAGGAGCACACCCGTGAGCTGCTCGGCGCCATCCCCGGGCAACGGTTCGCCGCCGCGCTGGCCGCGGCCGCCCGACCGGAGGGAGCACCGGCGAGGATCCCGCCGCCGGGAACGGACGGGATTCCGGTGGGACCGGAGTAGCTCCGGCCCCACCGGGACCGGAGAGGATCCGTCCGGGATCGGCGGAGACCCCGTTGACACCGTAGGCCGTGTCTGATGGATGGTGGTTGGTCTGGTGACTGGTGGTCGTCCGGGCGCCGCCCGTCCGACCGAACATCCGTCCGACCGAACATCCGTCAGGCACGGCAACAGGTGTCCATCGGAGGTTCCCGGGCGGATTCCCGTTCGGGCTTCCTGTCGAATGCCCGTACGAAAAGCCTGCGACAGGCCTGTGACAGGCTCGTGAAGGGCCCGTGCGAAAGGAAGGTAGTGCCATCAGCGGCAGGTACGTAGTCATCGGGGCCGGCGCGGTGGGCGCGACCGTTGCCGCGCAACTGGACGGCGCCGGGATCGCGGTCGTCGCGGTGGCCAGGGGTGCGAACCTCGAGGTGTTGCGATCCCAGGGCCTGCGCTACATCCGGCCGGACGGCGACCGGCGGGTCGCGCTTGAGGTCGCAGGCGGCCCGGACGAGGTCGACCTGCGCGCGGACGACGTGCTGGTGCTCGCCAGCAAGTCGCAGGACTCCGAAGCGCTGCTGCAGCAGTGGGCGTGGCGCCCGGTGGACGTGCACGGCAGCGTGCGCACAGCCGCGGAGGTGCTGCCGGTCCTGCTGTTGCAGAACGGCCTGGACAACGCCCGGACGGCGCTGCGGCGGTTCGCCACGGTGATCGACGCGGTGGTCATCATCCCGTCCTCGCACCTGCGGCCGGCGGAGGTGATCTCCCCGGGCGCGCCGATCGCCGGCGCCTTCTACCTCGGCCGTGCCGGCCGCGTGCCGCGGGGGAGCGACCCGGTCGAGCCGGGCCCGACGGTGACGAACCCGGTGGTGGACCCGGCCGTGGAGCGCGTCGCGGCCGAGCTGCGCCGGGCCTCCTTCGCCGTCCAGGTGGTCGCGGACATCGCCCGTTGGAAGGCCGGCAAGCTGCTCGGCAACCTGGCCTACAACCTCGACGCGCTCTACGCGCCCAGCGAGCTGCGCGACACCGCGTCGGCCGCGCTGGTGGACGAGGCTCGGGCGGTGTTCGCCGCCGCCGGCATCGAAGCCGCCGACGTGCAGACGGACGGTGGCCTCGACCTGTCCCAACTGGTCGTGCACGACATCCCCGGCCATCAGCGGCAGGGCAGCTCCACCTGGCAGAGCCTGGCCCGCGGCGGCTCGGTCGAGTCGGACTTCCTCAACGGCGAGATCGTGCTGCTCGCCCGCCTGCACGGCCTGGACGCGCCGGTCAACGCCGGGGTGCAGCAGCGGATCGCCACGGCGTCGCTGACCGGGACACCTCCCGGCGGCCTTGGCCAGGCCGACCTCGCCGCCCTGCTGGCGTCGGCGGGCCACGCCCCGGCAAGCGCGGGCGAAGCCGCCGGGGCGACCGATAAACCTTCTGTGGCATTCAGCGAACAGTCTATTGCGGAAGGTGAAGATATCGTGACGGTTGGTGAGTCCACTGTGACGGCTGGCGAACACACGGGGACGATCGGTGAAACTGGCGGGACGGTCGGCGAACCCGCCGACCAGTCCGGCTCCCGGCACGGCGATTCCGACCGCTCCAACCAGTCCGGCCGCTCCGGCCGGCCGGTGGTGCTCGTCGATGCCAAGCAGCTGCACGACGAACTGTCGTCGGCCGCGCCACCGCTGCTGCTCGACGTCCGCTGGGCTCTCGGTGATCCGCACGGCCGCGAGCACCACCGGGACGGTCATCTGCCGGGCGCGGTCTACGTCGACCTCGACACCGAGCTCGCCGCCACGCCGGGCGGGACCGCCGGCCGGCACCCGCTCCCCGACATCGCCGCGCTGCAACGCTCGGCCCGGGCCTGGGGGCTGACCGCCGGGCGGCCGGTGGTGGTCTACGACGACAACGGCGGGCAGTCGGCGGCCCGGGCATGGTGGCTGCTGCGCTGGGCGGGCGTGACCGACGTGCGCATCCTCGACGGTGCCCTGACCGCCTGGCGGGAGGCCGGCTTCCCGCTCGAGACCGGCGAGACCGTCCCGGCGCCCGGGGACGTCGAGCTCACCGCCGGGCACCTGCCGGTGCTCGACGCCGACGCCGCCGCCCACCTGGCCGGCACCGGCGTCCTGCTCGACGCCCGCGCGCCGGAGCGTTACCGCGGCGAGGTGGAGCCGGTCGACCCGCGCGCCGGGCACATCCCCGGCGCGGTCAGCGCGCCGACCGGGGAGAACCTGGACGGCGGCGGGCGCTTCCTGTCCGAGGACCTGCTGCGCGCCCGCTTCACCGCGCTCGGTGCCGGTGCCAGCGCCGGTGACGCGCGGCCGGTCGGGGTCTACTGCGGCTCCGGGGTGACCGCCGCCCACCAGATCGCCGCGCTCGCCGTGGCCGGCATCGACGCCGCCCTCTTCCCCGGCTCCTGGTCAGCCTGGTCCTCCGACCCCACCCGCCCCGTCGCCACCGGCGAGCGGTCTCCCGTCCGGGCTGAACAGCCCGACGATCATCGGGCCACCGGCTCGGAAGGTCCGCCGGTAGACTCCCAGCCATGACCACCGCCGGCCGCGTCACCGCCGACCCCGCCATCATGGCGGGCGCACCGACGATTCGCGGTACCCGAATCACCGTGTCCGCGGTGCTGGGCCAGCTCGCGGCTGGCTCGACGGTCGATGAGCTGCTCGCCGACTACCCGTCACTCACGCGCGACGACGTGCTCGCGGCTCTCGCGTTCGCCGCGGAGACGATGCCGCAGGAGCGCCCGTTCATCGCCGCATGAGGATCCTCGTCGACGAGAACCTCTCGCCACGGGTCGCCGAGCTGCTGCGCGACAAGGGCATCGACGCGACGCACGTCCTCGAGCACGAGCTTGGCGGTTCTCCAGACACCGAGGTCAGCGCGTTCGCCGTCACCGAGGGGCGTTCGATCATCTCCGCCGACAGCGATTTCACCACTCTGCTCGCGCTCAGTCGTGGCACCGCTCCCTCGCTCGTCCTGCTCCGGTCCGGCGACCAGCTCAAGCCGGACGCGCAAGCCGCCCTGCTGCTGGCCAACCTGCCTGCGCTAGAAGCCGACCTCGAACAGGGCGTCGTCGTATCGCTCAGCGCGACCCATGTGCGGGTTCGTCGACTCCCACTTCGCTGAGTGCCGCTACTCCCGATCCGGCATCCCCCTGCTCCCACCCTCTCACCGGCTCGCCCTGCTCGGCCTGGCCCTGCTCGGCCTGGCCCTGCTCATCAGCTCGACCTGCTCGCTCCGGTCTCCCGCGATC
>NZ_CEVIVC010000128.1:12187-14603 GCF_982290645.1 Protofrankia sp. CiP1_Cm_nod4 | reverse complement strand
CGGGTGCGCTCACGTTCGGGCTGCCGGGAGCGCCCGGCGTCGAGTTCGCCGGTTCGCTCGTCGCCGACCAGCGTGGCTATTACCGCGAAGCGGGCTTCACGTCCACGCGCTTCCGCGGCAGCGGGCCACGCTTTCCCAGCGTGACGGCGTCGGTGGCCTCGGGCGCGGCCTTGGTGGGGGTGACCACCGCGGACGCCGTCGCCCGCGAGGCCGCGGCCGGCGCGCCACTGCGGATCATCGGCGCCCAGCGGCAGAAGTCCCCGTGGGCGGTCGTCTCCCTGGGGGACCGGCCGATCCGGACACCGCGGGAGATGATCGGCATGCGGGTCGCGACAGCCATGGGCAGCGCGGCCGTCTGGGCGTCGTTCCTGGCCGCCGCGGGAGTTCCCGCGGCGGCGGTCCGGCAGGTCGTCGTCCCCGATGATGCGCAGGCCCTCGCGCAGGCCCTCACGCAGCGGCAGGCCGACGCGGCGCTGTCCTCCGTCGCCGACGTGCCGCTGGCCCTCACCCGGCAGGGGGTCAGCTGCTCGGCGTTCCTGCTCGCGGACCACGGGTATCCGCTGGTCTCCCACGTGTACGTCGTGACCGCCGACGCGGTCACCGCCGCGCGGAAGACGGTCAAGGCCTTCCTCACGGCCGAGATCCGCGGCTGGAAGCAGAACCTGGCCGACCCCATGCTCGCGGCCCGGCTCACCACCGACGTCTACGCGAGGTCGCTCCGGCTCGACGTCCGCGAGCAGCTGGCGGAGAACAGGGCGTTGAACGACCTCGTCCAGACGGCGCAGACCCGCCGGGACGGCCTGTTCACCATGACCGACGCCCTGATCGAGGCCAACATCCGGCTGCTGTCCACCGGTCCGGCGGCGTCGGCCGCCGGGCACCTGTTCGACCTGTCCGTGCTCCGGGAGCTGTACCAGGAGTGGCCCCGCCTGATCTGACCAGGCCGCCGGCCACCTCCGGACACCAGCCGGACACCTCCGGACACCAGCCGGCCACCAGCCACCGGCGGGAGACCGGTACCCACCCGCGGCCGCCCACGCGAAAGCCGGCCGGCCCGTAACGCCGTCGGCGCGGTTCGAAAGGCCGGTTCCGCGCACGGTTTCCGTGGGCAGGCTCCGCGGCCGGGCTCCTCCACAGCCGCCGGAAATCCGGCCGTCGGTACACCCGGATCGGGCGATCCGTACCCGGGAAATGCTTCGGCGATCCCGGAACCGGGCACGAGAGAATAATGATCACAAATATTCCGGACGCCCGGCTGCCGTTCCGGGCCGTCAGCCCGGCTCGCGGCCCTCCCTGCCCTGTTAACCCCTTCCCGGGCCGGGTTCGGGCATACTGCGTTCACGTCGTGCCGCATTCACTCCGGCATCCTCCGCCAGCGGCGTGACAGACCGTCCAGAACATGTTGGATCCGATTTCTCCGGACGATTTCAGCGGGTCCGGGGCAGCGCGTCCGAAAAGGCGGTCAAAACAGCGTCCACCACCTGGGGAAGGAACCGTTCTTGGCTGTCGTGAACGTGCTCGCCGAGCTGGTCCCCGACCGGGTGTTCGCGGCCGCGGTCGCCGTGGCCCACCGCCGCTTCGAGCCGATACTGCGCCGGGTGGATACGTTTGTCACACCGCGACAGACCGCTCTGGACGTCGGCGCCTGGTACGGCCCGTGGAGCCACTGGATGTCGCGGCACGCCCGCCATGTCGTGACGGTCGAGCCCAACCCCGAACTGGCCGCCTTCGTCGCCCGCACCTGCCGGCCGAACGTCACGGTGGTGCCGAAGGCCGCGTCCGACACGGAGGGTTTCGCCGAGCTGTGGCTGCCACCGGGCGGCCGGGGCACCGAGGGGCGCGCCTGCCTGCTCCCCCAGGGCCGTGAGCACACCGGGCACACCGGGCGCGCTGGGCACACCGGGCGCGCGGAGCACACCGTGAAGGTCGAGACGGTCCGTCTCGACAGCCTCGACATCGCCGACGTCGGACTCGTGAAGATTGATGTGGAAGGGCACGAACTCGCCGCGCTACGCGGCGCGGAGGGAATTATCCGGCGCTGGCGCCCGAATCTCGTAGTCGAGATCGAGGACAGCCGCAGCCCGGCGGCCGCGACCCTGGAACTGCTGCGGAGCTGGCACTACCAGGGCTGGTTCCTCGACCACGGGAGAATGCGCCCACTGGACGACTTCGATCTGGTCGGCCACCAGCGGGAAATGGCACCGCTGGCCCACCACGGCTACCTCCGGGCGGTACTGACCGGCAGCGTCCACCGATACGTCAACACCATTCTTTTCCGACCGTCCTCCTGACACCGGCTACCACGGGTGGAGCCGTGACACCGAAAAACGGGGGCGACCGGGGCGACAGCCACGCCAGCCTTCCGCTCGCGAATCCTGGAGCGCCGCTCAGGTAGCGCGGATCCCATCCACGACCA
>NZ_CEVIVC010000128.1:4009-11959 GCF_982290645.1 Protofrankia sp. CiP1_Cm_nod4 | reverse complement strand
TGACCTGCTCCCAGGCGTCCGCGGGGAGTTCCGGTGTCTGCCGGAAACCCGCGCCCGGGGCCAGCAGGACCAGGGAACCGTCGGACCGTCGTTGCAGTGGGACGCGTTCCTCCCACCGCCAGGGCCGCGCCAGGTCGGGCGTGCCGCCCGCGACCAGCCCCACGACCAGCTCCGCGGCGGGACCCACCTCGGCGGCGGCCACCTCGGCGGGGGCCAACGTGGCAGGGTCCGTGCCGGCGGCGGGCCGGCCCGCCGTCCCGGGCGTGCGCCCACCTGTCCCGGGGCGCGGCAGCCCGCCCAGGCTGGCGTCGGAGCGTCCGTCCAGCGTCCAGGTCACCGTGCGTGTCGTGCCGGAGGCGTCCGTGCCGGTGGCGAGCGGGTAGGTCTGCGTCCGGTTGCCCAGGCGCAGGTAGAGCTGCGCGTAGGGATGGCCGGCGGGGACGGTCACCGACACCCGGGCGTCGATCGCCCTACCGGTGACCGTGCGCAGTTCGACGAACGAGCCCCGTGGGCGGCCGGGCCCGGCCGCCGCCGGCAGCCCGGCCAGGGCTGGCAGTTCGTCCGGGCGCAGCCGGTAGAGCCGACGTTCCGGCATCCGCGCGGCGAGCCCCACGACGGCCGGGCCGATGTCCGCGGCGTACAGCACCTCGTCCGACAGGTCCGGGCTGTTGCGCAGGAAGTGGTAGGGCACCTGGGCGTACCGGCTCGGGAGCGGCGGGGTGACGATCACGACCGCGGGCCCGCCGAGATCGTCGGGGATGAGGCCGAGCACGCGCTCGTCCACCATGTTCACGTACCGCTGGACCCCGGCCTTGCCGGGGACGGCGGGCACGGTCAGCGCCGCCAGCGCCAGCAGGCAGCCGCCGGCCACCAGCGCGCGGGCCGGCAGCGCGCGGGCCGGCAGCGCGCGGGCCGGCAGACCACCGGCCGGCAGGCCACGGGCCGGTCGCGGCAGGAACCACCGGCTGGGCAGGCGGCGCCACAGCCAGCATGCCCCGGAGGCCGCGAGGAGAACGACGGGTGTCAGCGCCACCATGTGGTAATGCGGGCCGATGCCGTCGCGCAGGCTCGGCATCGCCATGGCACTGCCCCACCAGCAGAAGTACGCGACGAAGACCAGCAGCACGTTGGCGGCGAGCAGCAGCCGGACGCGGCGGCGCTCCGCCACCAGCAGGCCGACGATCGCGAGCACGACCAGCCCCCGGCCGCCGAAGAGCCAGCCGGGGGCGGCGGCGACGGTCTCCTCCCACGCCTGCAGCGCGAGCCGGCGGGTGAAGAGGAACGGCGGTTCGGACGGCAGGATCCGGCGCTCACCGAAGCCGAAACGGTCCAGCGGGTCGGCGGCGGCCAGCGGCAGCAGCCGCACCGATCCGGTGACATGCCGGCAGAAGGCGGCCACCGCCACGGCGAACGGCAGCGCCCCGAGCCCGGTCCACCAGGTGTGGCGCAGCAGGGCACGCGGCGACAGCCGCCACCGGCTGACCGTCAGCAGCCGCCTACCGGCGGGCCCGCCGAGGGAAAGCCCACCGAAGGAAAGCCCGCCGACGAAAAGCCCGCCGACGGAAGGCCCACCGCTGGGGAGAACGCCGACGGAAGGCGCGCCGGTTACGGAGCGTCCTGCCACGATGAGCGCGCAGACCAGCGTCACCAGCAGCGCGTCGAACGGGCGGGCCGTCGCCGCGAGGCCGAGCGCCGCGCCACCGGCCAGCAGTGACAGGCGCGAGCCCGTGCGGGTGCCGCGCGCCACCTCGGCGACCGCGATCGTCAGGGCCGCCGCGGTGAACGCGTACGCCATCGGCAGCGCCGTGTGCACGACCACCAGCGGGGAGAACGCCAGGAAGGCGGCGGCGACGAGGGCGGTGGCCACATCGTCGAACAGCTCCCGGGCGAGGCGGTACACCCCGGCCACCCAGGCCGCCGCCACCAGCGCCGGAGCGACGATCATCGTCCCGAACAGCAGCTGGGACGCGGCCAGCATCGCGGGCCAGCCCGGCAGGTACTTGGTGAACACCCGCCCGTCGTGGACGCCGGTCAGCCAGGGGCGGAAGAACGGCTCCACCAGGTTCTGGTCGAGGGTGAGCTGCCCGTGCAGCAGCATCCTGGCCTGCATGACATAGGCGGCCTCGTCCGCGTCGCCCGAGCCGTGACGGAACAGCGTGCGCTGCAGCAGCACGCTCATCACGAAGGACAGCGTGGCAAGGGCGGCGAGCGCGAGGCCGGCCCGGGACGGCCGCCATCGCCGGCCGGGGCCGGGCCACCGGCTCAGGCGCTGCCGCCGGCCCGGGCCCGGCTGTCGGCCCGGGCCACGCCGTCCGCCCGGCGGCCGTCGCAGCGGGCCGCGGGCGCCCGGAGCACGGCTGGCCGTTGCGGCGTCCGCCAGAGCCTCGAAGCTCTTGGAGGAGAAGCCTTCGGAGGACCCGCGGGGGCCAGGGGAGTCCAGGGAGTCCAGGGAGTCCAGGGAGCCGAGAGAACCAGGGTCGCGGCACGGCGACGACGGGTCCGTGAGAACCTCGCTGGTCGACATCTGGCGCATTCGGTGGACCGTAGCAGAAGTCACATCCTGTGTTTTTCACCGCATACCCACAAGGCTGCGCCAAAGACAGAAAATGTGACTCCCAGTAGCCGGACATGCCGCTTCAACTACGTCAACTATTCTTCAGTCAACTGTTTTCATGTGCGCTGTCCTGGCTTCGGCGGACCGAGGAACCGCCGATTCCCCGGCCGGTTCCGGCCGGGGAATCGATACACCACAAGAATCGGCGGCGGGACCAGCGCGGTGAGCACGGCCGGCGGGCCGGCCGTGCTCACCGGACCGAGCGGCGCAGCTCCTTGGGGAGGTGGAAGGAAATCGTCTCGGCCCCCACCGAACGCACGCCGACAGTGGTGTGGCCCAGGCCCGACAGCGCCTGGGTCAGTTCGTCGACCAGGGTGGGAGGCGCGGAGGCGCCCGCGGAGATGCCGACGGTGTCCGCGCCGGCCAGCCAGCTCATCTCCACCTCACCGACGTCCCCGACAAGATAGGCGGGCACGCCCTCACGCTCAGTAACGTCGACGAGCCGGCGCGAGTTGGCACTGTTCTGCGACCCGACGACAAGCACCACGTCGGCCTCGTCAGCCACCCGCCGGATCGCGTTCTGCCGGTTCGACGTCGCGTAGCAGATGTCCGCGGACCCGGGGCCGACCACGGCCGGGAAGCGGCCGCGCAGCGCGTCGACCACCTCCTCCGCCTCGTCCACGGCGAGCGTCGTCTGCATCAGGTAGGTCACCCGCTGCGGGTCGTCGACCTCCAGGTGGGCGACGTCGGCGGGCGACTCCACCAGCTTGATCTTCCCTGGTGCCTCCCCGAGGGTCCCGTCCACCTCCTCGTGCCCGGCATGGCCGATGAGCAGGACGGTGTCCCCCCGCGCGGTGAACCGGCGGGCCTCGGCGTGCACCTTCTCCACGAGCGGACAGGTCGCGTCGATCACCGACAGGCTGCGGTCACCGGCCTGGTCCCACACGGCCGGGGCGACCCCGTGCGCGGAGAAGACCACAGTCGCCCCGGGCGGCACCTCGTCGAGCTCCTCGACGAAGACGGCGCCGCGGCTGGCGAGATCGGCGACCACGTGGCTGTTGTGGACGATCTGCTTGCGGACGTAGACGGGCGCGCCGTGCAGCTCCAGGGCACGCTCGACCACCTCGATCGCCCGTTCGACCCCGGCGCAGAACGCCCGGGGCTCGGCGAGCAGCACCTGCCGCGGCCCGACGGCCGCCGCCCACCGTTCGAGCACCGGCCCGAAGGTCATCATCGTCCGCAGCCCGGCGATCCCCCGGCGGGCCAGGTCGAGGCGTCCCAGCGGCTGCTCGGCGGTGTCGACGACGACGCGGATGATGGCCAGCGGCACCCCGTTCGCGCCCGGGGCGACCTGGGCCGACTCCATGTCCACGGCGATCGCGCCGGTGGCCGCGAGCTCGGTGCGCGCGGTGCCGACCGCGAGCCGTGGCACCGACACCACCGGGCCGACATGCACGGTCAGCCCGGCCCGCCGCAGCTCGCCGGCGAGCAGGGGCGCGGACAGGCAGCGGGCGCTGACCGAACCGTCGGCGGTACGGACCTCGTCGGCCACCACCACGTCCCCGGGCTTCACCCCCGGGCCGAGGCCGCCGCCGAGGCCGACCAGGGCGACCGCGTCGGCCTGCGCCTCCCGGATGATGCGGGTGGAGCGGCTGGCGTGCTCCGGCCCCATGCCCGTGCGGACGAGGATCGTGCCCGCGGGCAGGCCCGAGCGGGCGGCGGCCCACGCCTCCAGCCGCAGCGGCGCGGCCACCACCAGGCGCGGGCGTCGCCGCGGGAGGGACGGACGGCCCGGCGCGGGCGCACCGAGCGTCCCGGCCCCGGCCCGCCCGGCCGGGAGGCCTCCGGATGCCGGTACCGCCGGGGCCTGCGCCGGCATGTCTGCCGCCACCACCGACGACGTCGCCACCGACGGTGTCACTACCAAAGGCAGCGATTTCCGTACGGAAGGCGCGGCCGGTGCCGCCGGCGGACCTGACGCCGCCGTCGGTACGGCTGCCGGCGGGTGTGCCGGTGAGGCTGGCGCGGGCACATGTGCCGGCCCGGACGGTGCTGGTACCGCCGGCCCGGACGGTGCTGGTACCGCCGGCGCCGTGGGTGCCGGTACCGGTGTGGCCGGTCCCGCGGATGCCCGCGTCGGCGCCGTGGGGGCTTCGGCGGGAACCGGCGTCCTGGATGTCTCCGGTGCCGAGAAGGTCATGACGCGGACCTGCCACTCAGGTACCGGCCGAGCGCGGTCAGTGGGAAGACCAGCCGATACAGATGGTAGTTGATCGAAAAGTCACCGGGGAAGCCGGTGCCGGTGTAGTACGGCTCGTCCCATGTCCCGTCCGGACGCTGCGTGTCGACCAGCCAGCGCACCCCGCGCTCGACGGCCGGGGACGCCGGGTCGGCGGCGAGCAGCGCCAGCAGCGCCCACGCCGTCTGCGACGCGGTCGCCTCGCCCTGGCCGATCCACGCGTCGTCGGTGTAGGAGCGCAGGTCCTCGCCCCACGCGCCGTCGGGTCTCTGGTGCTCGACCAGCCAGCGGACCGCCCGGACGACCGACGGATGGTCGGCCGGGACGCCGGCGACGATCAGGGCCGGGACGACCGCGCCGGTGCCGTAGATGTGGTTGACCCCCCAACGGCCGAACCACGACCCGCCCGGCTCCTGGTTGTCCAGCAGCCACTGGACCGCACGTTCGGTGACCGGGCTGTCGGCCTGGCCGACCTCGGCGAGCATCTCCACGATATGCGCGGTGACGTCGGCGGACGGCGGGTCGATCACCTCACCGAAGTCGCAGAAGGGCAGCTTCGTGGGGAGCGTCCGGGTGTTGTCCGCGTCGAAGGCCCCCCACGCCCCACCCGCGGAGCGCATCCCGATGGTCCAGTCGACCCCGCGGCGCCCCGCGGCCCGCAGCCGGTCCGCGAGCTCGGGCTCGGCCGCCTCGAACCCGCTCGGAGCGTGCGGCGGGCCGGCCGCGTCCCGCCCATGCCCCGGGTCGAGGATGCGCTGGATGGCGAGCACCACCTCGGCGGTGTCGTCGACGTCCGGGTACAGGTCGTTGTCGAACTCGAAGGCCCACCCGCCGGGCGCCAGCGCCGGGCGTTTCACCGCCCAGTCACCGGCCACGGTGACCTCCTCGTCCGCGAGCCACCGGGCGGCGCGCACCATGGCCGGGTGGTCGGCGGCCAGACCGGCGTCACGCAGGGCGACGACGGCGAGCGCGGTGTCCCACACCGGGGACTGGCAGGCCTCCAGCCGGCGGACCATCCCGGCAGGCGTCCGCTCGCGGATGGTGAAGCGCTCCAGCCCCCGCAGGCCGGCCACGATCACCGGATGATTCATGGGGTAGCCCAGCAGGGTCAACGCCATGATCGAATACACCCAGGGCGGCTGGATACCGCCCCAGCAGCCGTCGGCCTCCTGGCGGGCGACTATCCATTCGGCGGCCCGGCGCATCGCATGCCGGCGGATCAGCTTCAGCGGGCGGCGCTCGTAGCGGTGCAGCAGCCGGTCCAGGCGCTCGAACGCACCCGGCCAGGACCGCAGCGGCGCCAGCGGCTTCGGGGGAAGGCCGACCCTGAGCTCGTCGATCCTGAAGCCGAGGGAGCGTTTCGGCCGCAACGTCCCGACGATCGTCAGCGGCACGACCGACTGCCGGGCCCAGCAGGCGAAGTCGTACGGGTTGAGCGGGAACCACGACGGCAGCAGCACCAGCTCGGGCGGCATCACCGGCAGGTCGTCCCAGGACCATTCGCCGAACAGCGCCATCCAGATCCGGGTGAAGACCCGGGTGCGGGCGATGCCGCCGTTCGCCCGGACGAACTCGGCCGCGGCCTGCATGTGCGGCGCGTCCGGGCTGTCGCCGGCCAGGCGCAGCGCCACGTACGCCTCGAAGGTGGTGTTCAGGTCGGGCGGGCCACCGTAGAAGGTCGCCCAGGTGCCGCTCGCGCTCTGCTGCGAGCGGATCCAGCGGGCGGTCTCCTCGGCCTCCTGCGGGGTGAGGATGCCGAGGAACCGCCGGAGCATGAGGTCCTCGGCATCCATGGTGACGTTGGTCTCAAGCTCGCCCTTCCACCAGCCCTGGTCGGACTGCAGCCCCAGCAGGTGGTCACGGGCCCGGACGGCGGCTGCCGCCACCGTGTCGGAAAAGGTTTCGCGGGAGACTTCGTAGTCGGTGGTCGAACTCATCGGCAGCTCCCGTCCACATGTGGATCCAGGTGCGGTACGAACAGCGGTGTCACGGCTTCGTCACCGGTCCCGCTCGGTGACGAAGCGGGCCAGGGCAAACAGTTCCGTCTCCACCAGCGGCGGCAGGGACAGCGACGCGAGCAGCTTGGCGCACGCGTCCAGCTGGCGGTCGGCCTCGGCCGTGGTCCACTCCCGCCCGCCGGCGCGTTCCACCAGCCCCGCGATGTGGTGCAGCTCGCTTTCGGACGCCTCCCCCGAGGACTCCAGGAAGGCACGCAGCTCGTCGGCGTCGGTGCCACCGGCCTCCAGCGCCACCACGACCGGGACGGACTTCTTGCGCGAGCGCAGGTCCGACAGCACGGGCTTGCCGGTCACCGCCGGGTCGCCCCAGATGCCGAGCAGGTCGTCCACGAGCTGGAAGGCCGTCCCCAGCCGGGAGCCGAACTCGGCGAGGCCGTCGACGAGCTCCGCCCGCCCGCCCGCGAGCACCGCGCCGATCGCGGCCGAGCAGGACAGCAGCGCGCCGGTCTTGCCGTCCTCCATCGTCAGGGTGTCGGCGACGGTGACGTCGTTGCGGGTCTCGAAGTACAGGTCCTCGGCCTGGCCGCGGACAAGGTCCTGGACACCCGCGCCGAGCATGATCGCAGCGCGGCGGCCCGGCTCCCCCTCGACCTCCAGCAGCACCTGGGTCGCCAGCCCCAGCAGGGCGTCACCGGCGAGGATCGCGCCGTCCGCGCCGAAGACGGTCCAGGCGGTGGGCCGGTGGCGGCGCTCGGTGTCGCCGTCCATGAGGTCGTCGTGCAGCAGGGAGAAGTCGTGGACGAGTTCGACCGCGACCGCGCCGGGCAGCCCGGTCTCGGCCGCGGCGCCGGCCGCCTCCGCGGACAGCAGTGCCAGTGCCGGGCGTACCAGCTTTCCGCCGCCGCCCGGCAGCGGCGTGCCCTCCGCGTCGGTCCAGCCGCGGTGGTAGGCGACCACCCGGCGCAGCCGGGGATGGAGCCGGTCGACAGCGGCGCGTAGCGCCGGCACTGCCAGAGTCCGGCCCCGCTCGATCGCTTCGGGAACCAACGTGGTCATGCCGGGAATCCCCCTGTCGGTGACGCTGTCGATATCGATGTCGCGTTCGGAGTCGCGCCTGGAGCCGCGGTCGAGGCCGCCGCGGATGTCGGCGCCGACGTCGGCGTGGGTAGCGGAGCCTGCTCGGTGGGCAGAGCCTGCTC
>NZ_CEVIVC010000128.1:0-3692 GCF_982290645.1 Protofrankia sp. CiP1_Cm_nod4 | reverse complement strand
CGGTGCCGACGAGCTGGGCGGCACCGGCGAGGCGGGCGGAGCCGGCGAAGCGGGCGAACTGGGCGGAGTCGGTGGGGTCGACGGTGGACTCGGCTGTGGGGATGCCGCCGGCAGCGGCGGGGCGCTCGGTGCGCCCGTCGGCCTGGGAGCCGATGATCCCGGTGGGCTAGAAGACGACGGTCTCTCGCCAGGGACCTTGGTCTCCGGCGTCCGGGACGATTGTGATGTTTTACACGGGCTGACCGGCGACGACCCGCATCCTCCCAGCTGTGCAGGAGCACCACCGGATGTCACGACCACGGGCAGCAACCGGCGGGCCGGGCCGGGTGACGGTGGCCTGGGGCGCCAGCCGCCGAGCGCCACCTTCGCCGCGGCCAGCCCGCTGCGCACCGCGCCCTCCATGGTCGCGGGCCAGTCCGTATCGGTCCACGCGCCGGCCAGCGCGAGGCCGGGCAGTCCGGTGGCCGGGCCGGGGCGCAGCGCCCGGGTACCGGGGGCCTGCCGGAACGTCGCGGTGCGTTCCCGGGTGACGAACACCTCGACCGCCTCGGCGTCCCGCGCGGCGGGCAGTAGCCGACGCATCTCCTCGACGAAGATGTCACGGATCTCACCGGCGGGCCGGTCGATCCAGTCGTCCGCGGCCGACAGGGAGATCGCCAGGTACTGCGCGCCCGCGCGCTCGGGGTGATCGGCCACCGACTCGGCGATCCCGCTGGAGGCCGTCCGGTCGAAGACCCACTGGACGGGGGAGCCCACCACGGCCAGGAAGGGCCCCGCCAGCACCGGCCGGTCGTAGATCATATGGACGTTGACGATCGGTGACGAGCCGAGGTCGACGAACCGTTCCGGATCCGCCACCGCGCCCTCGGGCAGCAGGGCGGCCGCCGCCGGCGGTGGCACGGCGAGCACCACCGAGTCGGCGTCGAGCGTGCCGCTGTCGGTGACCACCCGCCACCCGGTGGCTGTCCGGTCGATCGTACGGACCTTCACGCCGGTCCGCACGTCCGCGCCGACGTCGGCGAGCTCCGAGGCCGCCGCCTCCCCGTGCAGCCGCTGGAGGGGCACCTCCGCCCAGCCGATGTCCCCGGCGTCGGCCCGCTCCAGCAGGCCGGTGCGCACGACCTTGGCGGCGAGCCCGAGGGAGGCCGCGTCCGCGGGGGCGTTGAGGGTGGCGACGGTCAGCAGCTCCCACAGCGCCTCGATCGTGGCCGGTGACTGGCCCCGGCGGGCCAGCCAGCTGCCGAACGAGACACCGTCCACCTCGGGCCGGCTCGGGTCGAGCCGGCCCAGCCGGTAGGCGGCGAGCGCGGCCCGCAGCCGCTGGCCGAGCGGGAACGCGCGGTATCCCAGCAGCGCCGGGGTCAGGTGCAGCGGCGCCGGCCAGGGGATGCGGGTACGCCGCAGCCGGGCGTTCGTACCGGAGCCGGCGAGCAGCACCGGGACGTCCAGCCGCGGCTGGAGGGTGGTCAGGTGCTCGACGCCGAGCCGGCGGAGGAACCCACGGTAGGCGGTGCAGCAGCGCATGAAGACGTGCTGGCCGGTGTCGACCCACAGCCCGTCCCTGGCGAACGAGGCGGTGGCGCCGCCCAGCCGCGGCCGCGCCTCCAGCACGGTCACGTCCGCGCCGATGTCCGCGGCGGTCAGCGCGGCCGACAGGCCGGCGAGCCCGCCACCGACGACGACCATCCGGTGGCCGCCCGGCGCCGGCGGCGGCCCGACGGCAAGCGTCACGGCAGGCTGTGCCGCGGCGGGTGATGCCGTGACAGCCCGCGTCCGCTGTGACGGTGCCGCGTCCGACGGCGTCCCGGTGCCCACGCTCATGCGGCCGACACCTCCGGGCGCCCGGCCAGGCTGCGCGCGGCCACCACCGCCTTCTCCCAGCCCGGCAGCGACAGCCGTTGCTGCAGGACGGGGGTGGGGTCGGTCCTGATCCGGCGGTTGAGCCGCAGGTAGATCCCGGCCATCGCCCCGCAGCAGGCGGCGCTGCGCCGGTCGAGCATGGTCAGCAGTTTCAGACCGCGCCCGTACCATTCGTCGGCCCGCTGCGCGCACTCCCGGAGGTAATCGACGAGTGCGTCCTCGGGACCGCCGAGCCGGCCGTCCGGGCCGAGGGCAAGGGTGATCCCGGCCTTTTCCAGTTCGGCCCGGGGCAGATAGATCCGGCCGGTAATCAGGTCCTCCCGGACGTCTCGGAGAATGTTGGTCTGTTGCAGGGCGATCCCGAGCTCGTCGGCGACCGTGGCGGCTCCCGCGTCCGCGCGCGCCGCCTGCGTGCCGAAGATCCCCAGTGACAGGCGCCCGATCGTGCCGGCCACCCGTCGGCAGTACTCGACAAGGTCGTCGAAGGACTCGTAGGTGACCCCACGCAGATCCATCTCGACACCGTCGATCAGTTCGCAGAAGGCGTCCAGCGGGATGGGGAACCGCCGGCAGGCGTCATCCAGAGCTATCAGAACCGGGTCGGAGCCGGCCGCGCCGAGCCCTGTGATGTCCGCCCGGGCCACGGCCAGGCGGGTGGCCTTCTCCTCGAGGGGCAGGTCGCCATCGCCGATGTCGTCGAGCCGGCGGGCGAAGGCGTACACCGCGGACAGCGCCGCCCGTTTGTCGACCGGCAGCAGCCGGATGCCGTAGGCGAAGTTGCGCGCGGCCTCGCGGGTCAACGCCTCACAGGACGCGTACGCTTCCTCTACCGTCGGCGACCGGAAACGACCGTCGTAGATCATTCGCCACCTCCACCCGCGGCGGGCCTGTTGATGATCCCGCCGCCGGTGACCAGCGGCGGCAGCGCGACACGCGCCGAGCGGGCCGCCCGCCTGGCGGACGGGGTGAGCGAGGCCAGCGCCACCGTCAGGGCGTAGCGGGCGATCCGCGGCTTCGGCGCGGTCGGGGCGCCGCCGAGGACGTCGCACCCGGCCCGCTCGACCGCGTCCAGCGCCGCGCGGCCACCGCCGACGAACCCGGCCAGGACCAGCCGCAGCCGGCCCTCGACGAGGCCCACCAGCGGTGTGCCCTCGTCGAGGATCCGGCGGGCGCGCAGCACCTGGAAGGCGATCAGCTCCCGTACCGCCGGGCCGGCGCTGGGGTGCGCGAGGTCCCGCTCACGTACCCCGAAGCTGTCGAGGTCCTCCCGGGGCAGGTAGATCCGGCCGGCGGCATAGTCCTCGGCCACGTCCTGTACATGCTCGACGATCTGCAGCGCCGTGCAGACCCGGTTCGACAGCTCGACCCGGTCAGGGGTGCTGACGCCGAAGACACCGAGCACCATGTGCCCCACCGGGTCGGCGGACAGGGTGCAGTAACGCAGCAGGTCGTCGAAGGTGTCGTAGCGGGTGACCAGCTGGTCCTGCCGGTTGGCCGCGACGAGCCGGCGGAACGGCTCCGGCGCCAGGCCGCATTCCCGGACGGTCGGCGCCAGCGCCTGGATGACCGGGAGTGTCGGCGTCCCGCCCCAGATCTTCTCAAGATCGTCTTCCAGCGCGTCGAGCAGCGCGAGCCGGTCGCCGGCCGCCTCGTCACCGATGTCGTCGACGAGACGGGCGAATCCGTAGATCGCGAACAGGTGCTGCCGCTGCCGGGCCGGCAGGATCAGCGGAGACACCGGGAAGTTCTCGGCGGAAGCCGCCCGCAGCACATCCTGGGGTGAGGACGTGAGGGCGTTCCCGGGCAGCGGCAGCAGCTGTTCGCGATCTACG
>NZ_CEVIVC010000127.1:7947-15071 GCF_982290645.1 Protofrankia sp. CiP1_Cm_nod4 | reverse complement strand
GCCGAGGGCAGCCGGTTGCAGGGCGGGGGTGGGTCAGGTGGCTGGCTTCTCGGCGTGGCCGCCGAACTGTCTGCGCATCGCGGAGAGCAGCTTGTCGGCGAACAGGGCCTCGCCGCGTGAGCTGAACCGCTCGTACAGCGAGGCGGTGAGGACGTGGGCGGGGACGCCCTCCTCCACCGCGGCCAGCACCGTCCAGCGGCCCTCGCCCGAGTCGGAGACCCGGCCGCTGAACGACTCGAGCTTCGGGTCCTCGACGAGCGCGGCCGCGGTCAGGTCCAGCAGCCAGGAGCTGACCACGCTGCCGCGGCGCCACACCTCGGCCACCGCGGCGGTGTCGATGTCGTACTGGTAGTACTCCGGGTGCGCGAGCGGGGTGGTCTCGGCGTCGTGCTCGCCGGTGTGGCCCCGGCCGATACCGGCCTTCTCCAGGATGGCCATGCCTTCGGCGAAGGCGGCCATCATGCCGTACTCGATACCGTTGTGGACCATCTTGACGAAGTGCCCGGCGCCGTTCGGCCCGCAGTGCAGATAGCCCTTTTCCGCCCTGCTCGGCTCGCCGGCCCGTCCTGGGGTGCGCGGTGCCTGGCCGAACCCGGGGGCGATCGCGGCGAAGAGCGGGTCGAGGTGCGACACCACCTCGTTCTCACCGCCGATCATGAGACAGAAGCCGCGCTCGAGCCCGAAGACCCCGCCGGACGTGCCGACGTCGACGTAGTGGATGCCCCGGCCGGCGAGTTCCTTCGCCCGGTCGACGTCGTCCCGGTAGTAGGAGTTCCCCCCGTCGATGATGATGTCACCGGCGCCGAAGTGCTCGGCGAGCGCGGACACGGTCTGCCCGGTGATCCCGGCGGGGACCATCACCCAGGCGGCGCGGGGGGTGGAGAGTTTCGCCGCGAACTCGGCCAGCGTGGTGGCCCCGGTGGCGCCCTCGGCCTCCAGCTGCCGGATCGCGTCGGCGTTGACGTCGTAGACGACGCAGTCGTGGCCGTGGCGGATCAGCCGGCGCACGAGGTTGGCGCCCATCCGGCCAAGGCCGATCATCCCGAGCTGCACGAGGTCTCCTGTTGGTTGGTTGTCGGTCCGGGGCAGCAGCATCATGATCATGATTTCATGCCGTCTGGGACCTGGATCCCCAGGTCCCAGGGCCGACGGTGACATGATCATGTTGTACTGCCCGGATCCCCGCCGGATGGGCGAAGCCGGTCCGACGGGTCCGGGCGGGCGGCGGGCCCCGGATCACTGGCACGGCACCGTTGGAGGCCAACGGGCCTTTGCCCATTGTCTCCCGGCGTCGAGCCCGTCACCGCGTGACCGGCCGCCAGCCCGATGATCGTTGTGCCACACACGGACGCGCGTTGCGCCGCCCATGAGCCTGATCAGACCATTACCAACAGGAGTGAATTCTGCGCGTCAGGTAGTCGTACGGTGTCGGACAGGGCCGCGGAAGCCTCCCGGCGAAGCGGAAGCCTCACGGCGAAGAAGCCCGCCGTCCGGGCGGTTCAGGCGGGTGTGGTGGCCAGCGTGTCCTGGTTCGCGCTCGCGGCCGCGTACTT
The DNA here is from genome assembly GCF_982290645.1 of Protofrankia sp. CiP1_Cm_nod4. NCBI lineage: Bacteria > Bacillati > Actinomycetota > Actinomycetes > Frankiales > Frankiaceae > Protofrankia > Protofrankia sp. CiP1_Cm_nod4. The sequence goes on along the minus strand of NZ_CEVIVC010000127.1, from coordinate 13,518 downwards.
CTCCTCGTACTTGCGGGCGAGGCCGTCGAGGGCGGCGAGGTAGTGCCCGGCGTTCTCGCGGGCCTGCTCGGCCTGTGCGTCCAGGCCGGTCAGCTCGAAGAACTTCCAGTGCCGCAGCAGCGGCGTGACCACGTCGTCGTGGTGGCTGCGGAGGTTGTAGATGCCGGCCTTGGCGATCCGCTTCGCCTTGTTCTCGAAGTCCTCGATGCCGGTCCCGGGCATCTGGAAGGTCATCAGCTCCTCGGCGATGGCCTGCACCATCGCGGACGGGGTGAGCTCCAGCGCCGCGGTGACCAGGTTACGGTAGAAGATCATGTGCAGGTTCTCGTCCGCTGCGACCCGGGTGAGGAGCTTCTCGGCGATCGGGTCCTGGGTGAACCGCCCGGTGTTGCGGTGGCTGACCCGGGTGGCGAGCTCCTGGAACGACACGTAGGCGATGGTGCGCAGCGGCGTCTTCTCACCGCTGTCGAACCCCTTCTGCATCTGGTGCATGCGGCCGCGCTCGAGGGCGACCGGGTCGACGCCGCGGGTGACCATCAGGTAGTCCCGCATCACGATGCTGTGCCGGCCCTCCTCGGCCGTCCAGCGGTGCACCCAGGCGCCCCACGCGCTGTCCCGGCCGAAGATCGTGGCGATCTCACGGTGGTAGCTGGGGAGGTTGTCCTCGGTGAGCAGGTTGACCTCGAAGGCGATCTGGGCCACGTCGGACAGCCGGGACTGCTCCGGATCCCACGGCAGGGTGTCGAAGTCGCGGCCCTGGCTCCACGGGACGTACTCGTGCGGCATCCACTCGGTGGCGAGGTCCAGGTGGCGGTTGAGGTTGGCCGCGGCGACGGGCTCAAGCTCGTGCAACAGGTTGATGTCCGGGGTGGATGTCATGCCTGTCACCCTGGCAGGCCGACCGCGCGCGGGACTACGTCCGCCAGGTGTGGACTCCAGCCCGGTGATCTGTTCCCGGAGAACAGAACCGGAAGCCTCCGGCGGGCTCATGGCGGGAAGCCGGCGGAACACGCGGGGCGACCGGCCGGCCGGCGTGCGGGACGGCCGGGAGGCCATCAGACCGCGCGGGACGAGCCGCGCGGGACGGGGCGCGGGGTCACACAGGACGCGGCGGTGCGGCCTGGCGTGCGGGCGGCTCGGCGTGCGGGCGGCTCGGTGTGTTGGGCGGCCTGGGGCGGTGCGGCGGTCCGGGACAGCGGGCTCAGGACAACGAGGGAGACGACGGGCCGGCCGGGCCGAGCGCGTCGCGGGCGTGGTCGAGCAGGCCGGCCGCCCGCGCGGACGCCCCGGCCTGCTCGATCTCCTGGCACAGGCGGGCGATGTCCCGGCGCGTCATGCCGGAGTCGATCATCGTGGCGCAGGAGACGGCCTGGTGGCCCAGGGCCACGGCCTGGTCGATGTTGCCCGTGCGGACGTGGGCGATCCCCAGCCTGCTGAGGAACTCGACGCGGTCGCGGGGGACCTCCTCGTCGAGCTCGTCGAGATCGTCGAGGGCGGCCTCGAAGTGCGGTATGGCCGCCTCGGGGCTGCCGCCGGACAGCAGCGCCTCCCCGGCCGAGAACGCGACGTCCTTGCGGCGGGCCCAGTACATGTAGGGCGGGCTGTCCTCGGGGCGGGCCTTGTCGACCAGTGTGTAGGCGAGCTCGGTCTCGGCCGCGGCGTCCTCGCTGTTGCCCGTGCGGCTGTGCGCGACGGCCAGGTCGGCCGCGATCACGGCCCGCTCGATCGCGCTGAGCAGGTAACAGGCCCCGGCCTGGGCGCGGTGCAGCAGGCTGACCGCGTCCGCGGGCTGCCCGTACCAGGTGACCTGCTCGGCCATGCAGCGCAGGACGTTGGCGCCGAGAGCGGGCGAGTTCGCCTCGTGGGCGGCGCGCAGCGCGATGAGCCAGCAACGCTGGGCCGTGCCGTACTGCCCGACGTCGTACATCGCCCACCCGGCCAGCCGCGCCAGCTCCGCCGCGACCGCGTAGAGCCGGGCCTGATGGGCGTCACTGTGGGTACCGACCCGCAACAGGCGGACGGTGATCGAGAGTTCGGTGCGGGACAGGGCGTACACGTCGTTGCCGCCGAGGACGTCGCTCATCCGCCGCAGGGCGTCGACCCGGTCCTCGAAGCCGCGTACGAGCGGGTCGTCGACGAGCTGGCCGGTGGGCACGACACCCTCGTGGTGCGTGCGTGCCGCCAGCCACCGCTGCGCGGCGGAGTCCAGGGAAGGCCCGGAGACGGGCAGGAAGCGGTGGGGCCGCCTGGCGTGGGTCATCGCCAGGAGCTCGCGGGTGAGCCCGTCGTCCGTCCACAGCAGGTCCAGGCCGGTGTTGGCGGGTGCGATCTGCTCGTGGACCGGCGGGCCGGCGGGCTGGTGACCGGCCGCCTGGTAACCAGCCGCCTGGTGACCCGGCTGCCGGTTACCGGACTCCCGGTTACCGGACTGCCGGTGGCCGGCGGTGTCGGGGAGGCCGGCGCTGTTCCGGGCGTCGACGGTGCTCCGGGTACGGTCGGCGGTTTCAGGCCGTCGGCGGAGCCCGTCCGAATCCCATCCTGGATGTGCCTGCGTTGTCACGGCGGGTCTCTCCCGTCTCCGTACGGAACTACTGTCAATCGTAGCCGTGCGAATACAGCGTCCCTTTGCGGGGCTGCTGTCCTTCTCCGGGGGAGCGTGTTTCAGATCTTCGCGTCCGGTCCGTTGACCGGGCGAAAGATCCGGAACAGCTCCGGGAATCCTGCGGCTCGTTCTGGTCGGCGTGGGATCGGGATGTTGGTCGTCCTGGCGAATCCAGGGCCGTGCACAACCCCTGTGTCGGCAATCGCGGGGGCTGTGTTATAAGCGTCCGCTGGACGGTGTCCGGACCCAACGGTGGCCAGGCTGTTCGCCTGTTTGCCTGTCCGCTGGCCGGAGGCAGGAGCGTACGGATATAGGCGGACCTCCAGAACGGGCAGACGTCGCGAGCCGGTCCGGTGTTCTGCGAGCACAGGGTCCCACTACCCATGGAACCTACCACTTATGCCACGTATGACCAGTGGGCATCCCCACTCGGGGGCGTCGCCCGGTGGTGGTGTGGTTACATGTTACGCCCGCGTCTGCCTGGGTGAAGTCGTTTTTTCGGCTCCCGGCCGGCGTCGCCGATTCTTCTCAAAAAAATAGTTCCGCGGTCGCTCGGTCTTGTTATCAAACCCGGTTTTTACGATGTTTTCTGTTCGTTTTTATTCCGTCGACACCGTGTCGGGTCATCCTCCCGACCTGCGCAAACGGCGTATAGTGACGCTTCACTTCCGCTTGGTAATTGCGGTGTCGTACGGCTGGCGCCGGGCCACGAAGATGATTTCAGGGATGTTTCCCAGACGTTTCATGAGCGCTTTTCCGGATGGCTGTCGTGTCCCGTCGGCATTTCGCCCGTGCCTGGCCCGGGCCTTACCCCGCCCGGCTCCCGCCCGGCCCGTGTCCGCCTCGCGCCCGGGCACGGGCCCGGCAGCGGGCCAGCCCGTGGTGGGTTACAGGCCCCGGCCGAGGGCCGGTTCGGACTGTCCGCGCCGGGACCGCCCGCCGGCCCGCACGTCCGGCGCGCCCAGGCGGGCCGCGTCGGCGGTCTGGTCGTCGGCCTGCTGCTGGGACTCTCGCTCGGCCGCCACCCGGGCCTGGTAGTGCCCGATCTCGACGTCGATGGCCCGGGAGTCCCAGCCCAGCTCGGGCGCGACGAGCGCGGCGACGTCCGCGGCGGCCTCCAGCCCGCGGTCCCAGGTCTCGATCGAGATCCGGGTGCGGCGGGTGAGCACGTCGTCGAGGTGCAGCGCACCCTCGTGGGAGGCGGCGTACACGGCCTCCGCCGCCAGGTAGGAGTCGGCCCCGCGCAGCGGCCGGGCGAGCTCGGGCCGCTGCCGGACGAGCGCCAGGACCTCCTGGGCGAGAGTGCCGTAACGCGTCAGCAGGTGCTCGGCCCGGGCCACGTGGATCCCCGCGGAGCGGGCCAGCGCCTCCCGCGCGTTCCACAGCGCCGGGTAGCCGTCGGCGCCGAGCAGCGGGACCCGGTCGGTGCAGGACGGCGGCACGCTGCGGCCCATCCCGTGCACGGCCGCGTCGACCGCGTCCCGGGCCATCACCCGGTACGTGGTGTACTTCCCGCCGGCGACCATGGTCAGGCCGGGCAGTGGCGAGACCACCGCGTGTTCCCGGGACAGCTGGGAGGAGTCCTCCGACTCGCCCGACAGCAGCGGCCGCAGCCCCGCGTAGACACCGGTGATGTCGTCGGTGGTCAGTGGCGTGCGCAGCACCCGGTTGACGTGGGTGAGCAGGTAGTCGATGTCGGCGCTGCTGGCCGCCGGGTGGGCGAGGTCGAGGTTCCAGTCCGTGTCGGTCGTCCCGACGATCCAGTGGCTGCCCCAGGGGATCACGAACAGCACGCTGCTCTCGGTGCGCAGGATCATCCCGGTGGTGGCGTGGATCCGGTCCCGGGGCACCAGCAGGTGGATGCCCTTGGAGGGCCGCACCGACAGCTGGCCGCGCCCGCCGGCCATCGCCTGGATGCCGTCGGTCCACACCCCCGCGGCGTTGATGGTCTGCCGGGCGCGGACGTCGATCTGCCCGCCGCCCTCGAGGTCGTGGACCCGTACCCCGGCGACCCGGTCGCCCTCGCGCAGCAGGCCCGTCACCCGGGCGCTGCTGGCGATCAGCGCACCGTAGTGGGCGGCGGTCCGGGCGACGAACATCGTGTGCCGGGCGTCGTCGACCTGGGCGTCCCAGTACTGGATCGCGCCCACCAGGGCGTCCCGGCGCAGCGCGGGGACGGCGCGCAGCGCCGCCCGCCTGGTCAGGTGGCGGTGGCGTGGCACCGCCCGGCGGCTGCCGCCGAGGGTGTCGTAGAGCACCATCCCGGTGCCGACGTAGGCGCGTTCCCAGCCCCGGTGGGTCAGCGGGAACAGGAACGGGACCGGGCGGACGAGGTGCGGGCAGAGCGTCTCCAGCAGCAGCGCCCGCTCCCGCAGCGCCTCGCTGACGAGCGCGATGTTGAGCTGCTCGAGGTAGCGCAGGCCGCCGTGGATCAGTTTGCTGGACCGGCTGGACGTGCCGGCCGCGAGGTCGCGGGCCTCGACCAGCGCCACGGACAGCCCACGGGTGACCGCATCGAGCGCGACGCCAGCCCCGGTGATTCCGCCGCCGATGACGACGACGTCGACGACGTCGGATTCCATCTGGCGCAGGGCGTCACCACGGGTGGTGGGATTCAGCCGTGCCGGAACGATCATCGTGTTCTCCGTCTCCGGAGCGTGGCGGCCAGAGCTGGCGCGGACAGGTCACATCGTGCCCGCCGCGGACGAGGGCCGCATGGCAGCTTGCTCACAGTGATCATTTTCTCACAGTAATCGATTCCCGCGCCCCGGGCCGACGCTTGGTGGTCCATGCCACCGCCGACGGACCGGAGCGCCGCCGGACCGGAGCACCGCCGGAGCCGTCCGGGCCACCTTCGTCCGGATCTCTCCGGGATCCCTCCAGCCGGCATCCCCGGCATCCCCGGCATCCCCGGGTTCCCCGGCATCCCCGGCATCCCCGGCATCCCCGGGTTCCCCGGGTTCCCCGGG
>NZ_CEVIVC010000127.1:2069-7511 GCF_982290645.1 Protofrankia sp. CiP1_Cm_nod4 | reverse complement strand
CCCGTCTGGGCGAGGCCGAGGCATCCTGAGCAGTCCCGCGCTGGTTGTCCGCACTTCTCGCACCCCTCGCACCCGTGCGAGAGCGCGAGATCCACTCTCGACGGTGTACGGGTACGTCCGCGTACCCGTACCCGTACCCTGGGGGAAATCGTGAACGTGAAGGAGGACTCCGGTGGCCGATGCCAACGTGCGGATTCCCGTGGAGGCCCGAGACCGGCTGGCCGCGGTGGCGGCGGCCGAGGGGCTGTCCCTGCGCGCCTACCTGGCCCGGCTGGCCGCCACGTTGCTGACCCCGGCCGAGCGGGCCGCCCGCGCCGAGCAGGCCCAGGCCGCGCTGCGGGCGTGGAACGGCTACGACCCGACCGAGGACGAGACCACGCGGCTGGACGCGGAACTGGACCGGCGCCTGGGCCGGACGACGGAACGGTGACGGATCAGTGACAGCACGGTGACGGACGTTCTGCACGTCGTCCTCGACGACGCGGCGATGGTCGCTGCCGGCTACGGCAACCTGCTGGCCTCCCGGCTGATCCACCGGGCGCACACCGAACCGGACTGGTTCCTCTACGCGCCGACGTGCGCCCTGGTGGAGGCGGACCGGACCCGGCCCGGGACCGCCGGGCACATCGCCGCCCTGCCCGCGGTCACCGTGCTCGAGCTGGACCTGGCGGCCGCGCTCGCCGTCGCCCGCGGCACCGGCTGGGCGACGGCGCACACCCGCCACGCCGCCGCCCCCACCCCGGACCGCCCCGACGGCGCGCTCGTCGCGACCACAACCCCGGACCGATGGGCCGGCCACCCGGTACGCATCCTCGACCTCAGCCAGTGACCGGCCGCCTGCCCCTGCCCCGGCCAGGGGCAGGGCACCGGCAGCTCATCGCTGAGGCTGATGTTTTCCCTCGACGGAGACGATCAGGGCGTCGGTGCGTGCCCACACCTCACCCTGCCGTACGCCGCAGCTCCTCCAGCCGGGCGTACTCGGCCGCCAGGTGGTCCGAGGTGACCCCCAGGGCGGCGTTGCGCTGCTGCTGGCGGGCGAACCGGGCGGTCCAGATCGACTCGGCCAGCGTCTTGTCCACCCACGCCGACAGCGTCATCCCGGCGGCGGCCGCGGCGGCGCGGGCCTGCTCAAGAGTCGCGGCCCGCACGGACACGTTCAGGTCCGGCACGCCAGAAACCATACGGCGGACCATCACACGGTTGATGCGGTACCGACTGGATGGTGAGACGCGCCGCCCTGTGCCCGCCTCGCGCTCTGTGTCCGCCGGTGGCGGGGCTTCTTGTCCGTTGGTTTCTGTGGGTTGTGGGAGGCTGCTGGGATGGACCTCGGCTTCACGCCCGACGAGGAGCGCTTCCGCGCGCGGCTGCGGGCCTGGCTCGCCGACAGCGTCCCGCCGGGGTGGCGGTCGCCGTCGTTCTGGGCCGGTATTCCCGAGGCCGACGCGTTCGAGCTGCGCCGGGAGTGGGAGCGGCTGCGCCACCGCGCCGGCTTCGCCGGGATCTCCCTGCCCCGGGAGTACGGCGGCTATGGCGGGACGCCGGGCATGCAGGCGATCCACGACGAGGAGAGCGCGCGGGCCCGGGTGCCCCACTCGGTCAACCAGATCGGGCTGACCTTCCTGGTGCCCACCGTCATGGCGGTCGGGACCGACGAGCAGAAGCGGGAGATCATCCCGCCGCTGCTGCGCAACGACGTCATCTGGTGCCAGGGCTTCTCCGAACCCGGCGCCGGCTCGGACCTCGCGGCCCTGCGCACCACCGGCGTGCTCGACGGCGACGAGTTCGTCGTCACCGGCCAGAAGGTCTGGACGACCAACGCCGCGCACGGGGACAGGATCTTCACGCTGGTCCGCACCGAACCCGGATCGCAGCGGCATCACGGCCTGTCCATGCTGCTCGTCGACATGCGCCAGGACGGGGTCGAGGCCCGGCCGCTGCGTCAGATGAGCGGGGTGAGCGAGTTCGGCGAGGTCTTCTTCACCGACGCCCGGGTGAAGGTCACCGACTGTCTCGGCGGGGTCGGCAACGGCTGGGCCACGGCGATGCTGCTGCTGTCGTTCGAGCGCGGTGCCTCCGGCCTGGCCCAGTACACCGCCTTCCGCCGCCAGTTCGACGAGATCGTGGCGGCGGCCCCGCCCGGACGGCTCGACGACCCCGTCCTGCGGCAGCGGCTGGCCCAGCGGATCGTCGACCTCGAGTGCCTGCGCTACCACGCCATGCACGTGCTCACCCAGGTCGAGCAGGGGGAAGAGCTCGGCGCCGGGTCGTCGCTGACCAAGCTCCAGTGGTCGCAGACACACCAGCAGCTGTGGGAGACCTTCGACGACCTGCTCGGCCCGGAGGCCACGCTGGCCCGGCCACGGCCCGGCACGGACCTGCGCGCCATGCACCGCGAGGCGATGTGGTCGCGATCGGTCACCATCTGGGGCGGGTCGTCCCAGATACAGCGCAACATCGTCGCCGAGCGTGTCCTCGGCCTGCCCCGATAGCGTCCCGGGCATGTACTTCGCGCTGACCGAGGAGCAACGGGCGCTCGGCGACACCGTCCGTGACTATCTTGCGGACAGGTTCGACCTGACTGCCGTCCGGGCGGTCTTCGAGGACGTCGACGGTGACGGCCATCCCGCCGAGCTGTGGAAGACCGCCGGCGAGCAGGGCTGGCTGGCCGTGCTCGTCCCGCCGGAGCACGACGGCCTCGGCCTCGGCCTGGTGGACGCCCAGGTGGTCGCCCGTGCCTTCGGCGCGGGCGTCGTCCCCGGGCCGTGGCTGCCCACCGTGCTCGCCGGGGAGGCCGTCCGCCTCGCCGGGTCGGACGAGCAGCGGCGCGCCCTGCTGCCCCGGATCGCCACCGGTGACCTGGTGGCCACGGTGGCGCCGCGCGGCCCTGAGAGCCGGTACGACCCCACGGGCGTACGGGTCACCGCCGACGCGGCGGGCCGGCTCACCGGGACCGCGCTGCCCGTCGAATACGCCGGGGTCGCGCGGACCGTGGTCGTGGCCGCCACCGAGCCGGCCGGGGAGACCGGGCTGTACCTGGTGGACCCGCGTTCACCGGGCGTCACCGTCGACAGCCTGGACAGCTACGACGGCACGGTGCGCACGGCGTCGCTGACCCTCGACGCGGCGGACGCGCGGCGGCTGTCCGGGTCGTCGGCCGACGTCCTCGCCGAGCTGCTGGACCGGGCCGCCGTGCTCACCGCCGCCGACCTGGTCGGCCTCGCCCGCGAGGCGCTCGGACGCACCGTCGCCTACGACCGTGACCGGGTGCAGTTCGGCCGGCCGGTCGGTTCCTTCCAGGCGCTCAAGCACCATCTCGCCGACCTGCACCTGGCCGTGACCATGGCCGAGCATGCGGTGCTGTACGCGGCGCACGCGCTCGACGCCGGGCTCGCCGACCGCCGGCTCGCGGCCGCCGTGGCCAAGAGCAAGGCCGGTGACGCCGCCCGGGAGGTGACCGGGACGATGATCCAATACCACGGCGGGATCGGCTACACCTGGGAGCACGAGGCCCACTTCTTCTACAAGCGGGCCAGACGCGAGATCTACAGCTATGGCGACCCCGACCACCACCGCGAGCGCATCGCCGCCCTCACCCTCGGGACGCCATCCGCGCCGGCCCCACCGGCTACGGCCTAATCATCGACCACGGTGAGGGGCTGGCGGACGAGGGCCTCGGCGGTGGGGAGGGCGGCCTGGCGGTCGGCCGGGACGAGGCCGATGCGGGTGCGGCGGTCGAGCAGGTCGTCGGCGTCCAGGGCGCCCTCGTGGCGCAGGGCGAACAGCAGCTCGGCGCCGGTGACCTCGACGCCGTCACACAGCGGCGCGAGCAGCCCGGGGTCGCCGTGGGCGCCCGCGATCACCGCGGGCGCCTCGGCGCCGTAGCGGGCGACGAGTCTGGGCGGGGCGGCCACGGTGGCGAGCCGTGACCAGCTGGCCGCGCCGACCAGCGGCAGGTGCCGGGTACGGCACGGCCCGGCGTCCAGCTCGCCGGCGCGGACCAGCGTGTCCACGGCGTCGGCGGCCATCCGGCGGTAGGTGGTGAGCTTGCCCCCGACGACGGTGACCATGCCGTCGGACGAGGTGATCACCGCGTGCCGCCGGGACAGGTCCGCGGTGCGCCCGGCCGCGCCCGCCAGCAGCGGCCGCAGCCCGGCGAAGGCGCCCAGGACGTCGGCCCGGCCCACCGGCACCGCAAGCACGCTCGACAGCACGCCGAGCAGGAAGTCCACCTCGGCGGCGGTCGGCACCGGCACGTCGACGACCGTGTCGACCGGTACGTCGGTGATCCCGACGTAGACCCGGCCGCCCGGCTGGGGCAGCGCGAACACGTACCGGTTGCGCTCGCCGGGCACCGGGATGAGGATCGCCGTCCGCAGGCCGGCCAGGGCGCTGTCCGCCACCACGAGGTGGGTGCCGCGGCTGGGGCGCAGCCGCGCGTCGGCGCACAGCTCGCCCGCCCACACGCCAGTGGCGTTCACCACGCAGCGCGATTTCAGCGTCAGCAGTGAGTTGCTCAGGGTGTCGACGGCGGTGGCGCCGCTGCCGTCGGCCTCCCGCACCCGGCAGCGGGTGATGACGCGGGCGCCGTGCCGGGTCGCCGTCCGGGCGATCGCCACCACCAGCCGCGCGTCGTCGACGAGCTGGCCGTCCCAGGTCAGCAGCCCGCCGCGCAGCCCGGCGGCGCGCAGCGCCGGCACCATGTGCCGGGCCTCGACAGCGGTCAGCCGCCGCCGCCCGGGCAGCACCGTCCGTGGGGTGCCGGCGGCGCGGCGGAGAACGTCGGCGACGCGCAGACCGGCGTCGGCGGCCAGCGCGGCGGCGGTGGGGAAGCCGTCGGCCAGCGGGAGCAGCATCGGCAGCGGCCGCACCAGGTGGGGGGCGACGGTGCTGAGCAGGACGGCCCGTTCCCGGGCGCTTTCAGCGGCCAGCGCGAGATCGCCGGAGGCAAGGTAGCGCAGCCCGCCGTGGACGAGCTTGGAGCTCCACCGGCTGGTGCCGAAGGCCAGGTCGTGGGCTTCCACCAGGGCCACGGACAGCCCGCGGCTGGCCGCGTCCAGCGCCACCCCGGCGCCGGTCACCCCGCCGCCGATCACGAGCACGTCGACCACGGCGCCGTCGGCGAGTTCGGCGAGGTCCCGCTCGCGCTGCCGCCTGTTCAGCGACGCCGTCGGGGCGGTCTGGCGAGCGGCCGGCCGGCGCGACACGACGACCGGCCGCAGCGGCACCGCCTGATGGGCCGGCGTGGCCTGGTGACCGGACAGCGCCGTCTGATGGGCCGGCGCCGCTTGGTCGGCCGGCGTGGCCTGGTGGTCGGATGGTGTTGTCTGGTGGGCCGGCGCCGCTTGGTCGGCCTGCGCCGCTTGGTGGGCCGGCGCGGCCTGATGGGACGGCGCGGCCTGGCAGAGCGGTGGCGGTGCGGCGGGCTGTGGGGCGGGCCGGGAT
>NZ_CEVIVC010000127.1:0-1603 GCF_982290645.1 Protofrankia sp. CiP1_Cm_nod4 | reverse complement strand
GCCTGGCAGGGCGGTGGCGGTGCGGCGGGCTGTGGGGCGGGCCGGGATGGCGACGTCATCTGGCCGGCGGCGGTGGTGGACTGCCGGTGGGACGGCGCGTCCAACGTGTCACGACGGTTGTCACGGTGGTGCTGTGACGACATCTGTCACAGTGTATGTGGTGACGGCTTCGACAACTAATGGTAACGAGACGGTCTGGTGGGGCTGGGGCGCCCCCGAGGTGCACACGCCGCTGGCCGAGGACATCCGTTCCCTGCTGGAGACGGCTTTCGGGGTCGCCCGCCGGGACACCCCGCCGGTGGCGCCGGACGAGCTGCGACTGCCGCCGTCGTCACTGTCCGTCGAGGCGGGCGAGGCGCTGGCCGACGTGGTCGGGCTGGCGTGGGTGCGGGTGGACGCCGGCAGCCGCGTCCGGCACTGCCGGGGCCGCTCCACCGCCGACCTGCTGCGCCTGCGGGCCGGTGACGCCCTCGACGCCCCCGACGCCGTCGTCCTGCCGGCCGATCACGAGCAGGTGCTCGCGGTGCTGCGGGTGTGCGCCCGGTGGCGGCTGGCGGTGGTGCCCTTCGGTGGCGGGACGTCGGTGGTCGGCGGCCTGGCCCCGGCAAGGGACGGGTTCGCCGGCGTCGTCGCGCTCGACCTGGCGCGGCTGGACCGGCTGGTGGCCGTCGACGCCGAGTCACAGATCGCCACCTGCGAGCCCGGTCTGCGCGGCCCGGACCTGGAGGCCGCCCTTGCCGCCCACGGCTTCACCCTTGGTCACCGTCCGCAGTCGTGGGAGTACGCCAGCGTCGGTGGGTTCGCCGCGACCCGCTCCAGCGGCCAGGCGTCCGCGGGCTACGGCCGGTTCGACAGCCTGGTCGTCGGCCTGCGGGTCGCCACCCCGGCCGGCACCTGGGAGCTCGGCCACGCCCCGGCGTCCGCGGCCGGGCCCGACCTGCGGCAGCTCGTGCTCGGCTCCGAAGGGGCCTTCGGGGTGATCACGCGGCTGCGGCTGCGGGTCCGGCCGCTGCCCGCGGTGACCCACTACGAGGGCTGGCGGCTGGCGGGCTTCGCCGCGGGGACGGCGGCGCTGCGCGAGCTGGCACAGCGGGACCTGCTCCCGACGGTCGCCCGCCTGTCGGACGAGGCCGAGACGGCCGCCGGGCTCGCCGGCGGTGGCCTCGGCGCCGACGCGGGCGGCTGCCGGCTGATCGCCGGCTACGAGGGCGAGGCCGGGTGGGTCGCCGCGCGCCGGGCCGCGGCCGCCGAGGTGCTGGGCGCGGCCGGCGGGGTCCCGCTGGGGGCAGAGGCCGGCGCGCAGTGGGAGCGCGGCCGCTTCCACGGCCCGTACCTGCGGGACGCCCTGCTGGACGCCGGCATGTTCGCCGAGACACTGGAGACGGCCGGGTTCTGGTCGGCCCTGCCGGGCCTTTACACCCGGGTACGCGACACCCTCGTCGCCGCCCTGGCCGCGGAACAGGCCGCCGCCCGGCCCGCGGGGGCAACCGTCGGCCAGGCTGGCGGGGGAGCTGTCGGCCAGGCTGGCGGGGGAGCTGTCGGCCAGGCTGGCGGGGGAGCTGTCGGCCAGGCTGGCGGGGGAGCTGTCGGCCAGGCTGGCGGG
>NZ_CEVIVC010000126.1:12095-14888 GCF_982290645.1 Protofrankia sp. CiP1_Cm_nod4 | reverse complement strand
CTGCGCCGCCGGGGCGGCCGGCCGCGGATCGGCGCGGCACCGGGGGAGGTCGTACCGGTCCGGCTGGACCCGGACCTACGCGCCGCCCTGGCCGCCCGCGCGGACGCCGACCACACCAACGCCAGCGAGGTGATCCGTCAGGCGCTGCGCGCCTGGCTCGACGTCGCCTGACCGCCACCTGCCCAGCGGCGCGACGTCGACCGCCGCCGAGCAGGTGACCGGCGCGTTCGACACCGCGCCCGGATTTGGTCATACTTCCGACCATGACGATGTTGCCGTTGGGTGAGGTCAAGTCCCACCTGTCCGAACTGGTCGGCCGCGTGCACGACCACCACGAGCGGGTGACCGTCACCGTGCACGGGCGCCCGTCCGCGATCCTGGTCGCCGTGGAGGATCTGGAACGGCTGGAGGAGACGCTGTCGATCCTGAGCGACCCCGCGACGATGCACCGGCTCGCGGAGGCCGACGCCGCGCTTGCCCGCGGCGAGGCGGTCACGGCGGAGGAGCTCGCCGAGACGATGCGGCGCCGGCTCGGCAGGGCGTGACCGGCCCGGCGGGGCCGCGCTACCGGCTGGTGACCGTGCCGGCTGCCCGGCGCGCGCTCGGCGAGACGCTGCCGGAAGCGGTCGCGGCGGCCGCGTACGAGTTCATCACCGGCCCCCTTCTCGACGCCCCTTACCGGGTGGGCAAGCGGCTGACGTCGCCCCTGGACGACCGGCACGCCGCCCGGCGCGGGACCTACCGGATCGTCTACCGGATCGACGACAAGGCCATGACGGTGACCGTCGTCGACATCGACCACCGCCGCGACGTGTACCACCGCTGATCAGGTGGCTACCGGCCCGACCAGGCGTCCGGATAGCCGAGCTTGACGGCGGTCCGGACGCGGTCTCGAGGCCCGGATCATGGTCTTGTCGATCTTCCTGGTACCCGCATGGTACCCACACCGGTTCCACCAACCAGCGTTTTTCGCCGGTTCTTGCCGACTCTAAGCGATCAAAGAACCGTTGCGGCATAAGGGTTTCCGACTCTCAGCGGTCGTCCCCGTCTATCTCAAGATCGGATTCGATTCCCGCCACCTCCACCACGATACGTAACAACGTCCTGGGTGGTGTTGGCGCTGGCAAAGAACCCCGACCAGGACGTCGACCAGAACCAGCGTGTCAAGATGCGTCGTTGACCATCACTCGGTTTGGGGCATAGATCAAAGAAGGCCGTAAGCAGGAGGACCTGGATGCTGTATGGCACCAGGCGGGCCACGGGAACACGGATCTCGTGGCGTAGGAAATCCACGGCGCGGCTGAGAGCCACCTCGGTCTGCTCGATGGCCGGGTTCAACCTCGCCCGTGTGCGGCGTGCCAGGCTCTCCCATCTTCCGGACTGAACATCCTCCTCCCCGGCGACGGCGAGTACCGCGCGGAACACGACGTTCGACGGCAGGCCGGCGAATCCGCGGTCCCCGAGGCCTTCCAGCATCAGTGAGACCTGGTCACCGAGGTTGACCTCCGAACTGGACGAGTAGGTCAGCGCCGAGACCATCTGCTGTGGGGTCATCGCGCTGCCCTTGCTGTTGAGCCGCGAGAAGACCTCGATCGCCTGTTCCAGTGTCCCGCCCTGCAAGCGGATCACCGCGAACCGGTAGGACTTGATGCGCTGCGAGACCTGCTCGGCTTCGTTGATCATTGCGTCGCCGGTGCGAGGGTCCTCCGATGCCGCCTGCAGTTGGCGCGCGAACGTCAGGAAGTCGAGTGTCCGGAGCACCGAACGCACGGGAAGAAAGCTGGCCGGAGGCTCGCCGGCCTTTCGCCAGTGTCGGTAGACGAGCCGGTTGTTCCGGTCCGATCCCAGTTCGCGGAAGACGCGCCAGATCCACGAGTTCGCCGGGGCGGAACCAATGTCCTCAGCCGGTCTCATGAGGGTTCCGAAGAGCGTGGAGAGGCGCTGATGTCCGTCGAGGACGAAGGACACCGCGGATCCGGCGGGCGGCTCCGGCGCCGGGATGTCGCCCACGCGGTCGAGGCTGGGAAGCCCCAGGTTGGTCTCCGCGGGCCGTTCCGGGGACGCCTGCGCACGACGCTCGAGCAGCGCCGCCAGATCGATCTCGGCAGGGGCGGGCACGGGCGCGGCGAGGGCGGCACCGCCCACCGCGGAGGTCTGGGTCGTCATGGTGCGAGCGAAGCAGGAAGTGGCTCACATCACAACGTTTATCTATCTATGTAGCGAATAAGACTACTCATTGGGATGAGGGCTGGGCCTGGGAGCACGTGCGAAAGTGGCCAGGCACGCATCGTCCAGGGCGTGCGGACTGGTCGTCGGCGAGCCGACGGAAGGGCTCCGAGTTGTCACTCACCGTTCTGGCGGGCACGCTCGAGGCATATCCACAGCGCTGCCTCGACGCCGGGAAGGCTGACGTCGTCGCATCCGGCTCACAGGGCACCGTCGGGCAGGTCGTCGACCACGGAGAAGATCGCGTGGGCGGCTTTGATCCATCCTCGGGCTTCGGCCCGGCACACGTCGTCCAGCGCGGGGTCCGCGGCCTGCGCGCGCATGGCCGAGGTCTCGCTGAGGATGTCGTGGAGCCGGCTGAGCGCGATCAGTTCCCGGTCGGTCTCCGGATCCAGGCCGAGGTTGACGACCGGCCCGCCGGGGCCGTCGATGACGCCTTCGTCGTCGTCGAATGGGAACGGGATCGCGCTCATCGGCTGCCTCCGGTCTGGTGGAGTTGCGCGTTCGTCTGGGCCTCTGTCACCGGGGACGCGGCCCGGGCGTCGTCCGGCCGTGCCCGGGCTGTGG
>NZ_CEVIVC010000126.1:4513-11843 GCF_982290645.1 Protofrankia sp. CiP1_Cm_nod4 | reverse complement strand
GCACGGTCAGCGCATGTGCCGTTGCGGTATTGAGCCGACCATGACGACCGGGCTTGTCGGGTACGCCGCCCGCCATGACGTCGGTGTCCCTGGCCGGTGGGTATCCCGCCGACAGCCGTCCGCGCCCAGAAAGGACATATCCGGACGACTGGTGGGCCTTTCGCGATCTGTGCCACTCGGAGGGGCTTGTCCCGGCATCATCCCTGGCAGTCCGGAGATTATGGATCATTCAGGTGTTCTCGCGGGAGCTGAGATGAGCGACGGGTGTGCGTGCCGGGTGTTTCCCGGCGGTGGTTCTCCTTCCGCGGAGACCACGGAATGGGCCGCGCGTGTCGAGAGGATCGCTCCGCTGCTTGCCCGGTACCGGGACCAGGGCGAACGGGAAAGGACGACACCGGCCGCGGTCATCGACGCGCTGCGCGCGGAGAACATCCACCGGATGTGGGTCTCGCGTGACTTCGGCGGCGGCCAGGTCAGCGTGCGGACCGGTTCGGCCGTCCTGCGGGCGCTTGCCCGTCTCGACGCGTCCGTCGCCTGGCAGATGGGGGTTCAGGGAGCGATCGGCCGGATGTCGGACTATCTGCCGGAGCCGGTGGCGCACCGGCTCTTCCGGGAGAGCACGGGGCTGGTGGTCGGCGGGATCAACCCGACCGGCCGGGCCGAGCCCGCATCCGGCGGATATCGGCTGCACGGCACCTGGTCGTTCGCGAGCGGCTCGGCGCACGCCGACTGGCTGGTCTGTGCCGCGGTGCTCGTGGATGACGACAGCTCCCGCACGGCTCCGGCCGGGTCACGGACACGTATGATCTTCGTGCCGAAGAGCGCCGTCCGGTTCGTGGACGACTGGTTCGCCGGGGGGCTGCGCGGCACGGGAAGCACGACCTTCCACGTCGACGGGCTGGTCGTCCCCGAGGAGTACACGGTTGACGGTTCGCTGCTGCGCGGCGTCCCCGCCGACCGTCCCTCGCGGGGCTACGGCATCGCCTACTACGACTTCGCCCCGTTCACGACGGCGTCGACGGCGTTGGGAATAGCCCAGGACGCCCTTACGGTCTTCCGGTCGCTGGCCCGGGAGAAGATTCCCGCCAGGGCGACGAGCCCGCTGGCCGCCGGCCACATCGTGCAGGCGGGGCTGGCCCGCGCGGAGATCCTGGTGCGGGCGGCGGCTCTGCTGCTGGCCGACGCCGCCGACCAGGCGACGGCGTCGGCGGGCGACGGCGGGGAGGATCACAGCGGGGAGGAGCTCAGCGCACTGATCCGTCTGACGGCCACAGCCGTGGGTGAGAACACCGTGTCCGCCGTGGACACGCTCTACGAGCTGGCCGGGACGAGTTCCCTGTACGCCGCCAGCCGGCTGGACCGCTGTTTCCGCGACATCCACGCGGCGGTCAAGCACATCACGCTCGCGCGGACGAATTTCGAGATGGTCGGTCAGTACCTCCTGGGCGGGCCGCTCCTGATGCGACGGTGACCCCGTGGCGGGAGACGACCGGGACAACAGGGCGGCCCGGAGCGGGCCTCAGGATTTCCAGGCGTCGTGGAACTGCAGCCGGGCGTCGGCGTTCAGAATGACGTCGTGCACCTTGGCCGACAGGCCCAGGATGACGGTCAGCTCGATGACGGGGACGTTGTACTGGTTGGTGAGAATGAGCTCCTGCGCCTGTCTGACGAGCGCCATGCGGGCGTTCTGGTCGGCGGTGGCGGCCTGCCGGGTGAGAAGGTCGTCCAGCGGGCCGGGCCTGAGGTTGTTGAAGTTCAGGCCGGTGCTGGAGTACTGGGTCCGCAGCACGTCGGGGTCGGCTCCCTTGGTGTGCCCCCAGAGCAGGTCGTAGCCTTTCGCCTGGACCACCCTGCCGCCGTTGGCGACCGGTTCCTCGTGCAGGGCCGCCGCGATGCCGACGGCCCGCAGCTGCTGCTGGATCAGCTCCAGTATCGTTTTCGCCGACGTCTGGCCGGTGAAGTACTGGACGGTGAGCTGGAGGGGCCTGCCGTCCTTGGTGCGGATGCCGTCCGGCCCTGGGCGCCAGCCGGCGTCGTCCAGCAGTTTCCTTGCCTCGTCGGGGGCGAAGACGAGGTCCGCCGAGAGGTTCACGTAGCCGGGGGTGGAACTGGCCAGCGGGCTTGTCGCCGGCTTTGTCAGCGGGGTGAGGACGGTGCTGATGATCTCCTGCCGGTTGATGGCCCGGGAGACGGCGCGGCGTACCGCCGTGTCGTCGAGGGGCGGGCGTCCGGTGTTCACGCTGAACCCGTAGGGCAGGCCGGGGGCGGACTTGTACTGCAGCGTGAAGCCGTCCGTGCGCAGGCTCGCCTCGTCCTGGGATGCCACCGCGGAGTCGCCGTCGATCGCCCCGGACCGCAGGCTGCCGTTACGGACCCCGGACTCGGGGAGGACCTGGAAGACGATCTGGTCCAGGTAGGCCGGCCCCTGCTGCTTCCACAGCGTCGAGCCCCAGTGGTAGCCGGCCCGCCTGTTCAGCGTGATCGACTGGTTCTTCTGGTAGCTGCCCAGGGTGAACGGCCCTGAGCCGACAATGCCCGACGCGCACCGTTCGGCCGGAGGCTTCGCCGTGCTGGCGGGGGACACCAGCCCGAGGGTGTGGGTGGAGGTCGCCTGCAGGAACTGGGCGGCCGGCCGGTTGAAGGACACCCGGGCGGTCAGGTCGTCGACGATCGTGGTGTCGCGGTAGCCCTGCAGGTAGCTGGCCGCCTGGGCGGCGATGGTCCCGAGTTTCTCGGCGGTGTCGAAGTTCGCCTTGACGGCCCGGGCGTCGACCGGGCTGCCGTCGCTGAAGGTCGCGCCCGGACGCAGGTGGAAGGTGAACGCCGTCGCGTCCGGGCTGGTCTCCCACCGCTCGGCCAGCCACGGAACGATCTTTCCGGTGGCCGGGTCCTGGTCGGTCAGGGAGTCCACGAGCTGGCGTGCCGGGTAGACCGAGTCGATCGAGCTGACCTGCTGGGGGTCGAGGCAGCCGAAGTCAGAGGTCAGCGCGAAGGCCAGCCGGCCGCCGGGCTTCGGGACGGCCCCGGCGGCACCCGCGCCGCCCGTGCCGCCCGACCCACAGGCGGTGAGCAGCACACCGGCCAGCCCGGCACCCGCCGCGCGGCGGAGCCAGGTGGTACAGCCGGACGGATTTCTCGGTCTCATATGGATGTCCTTGTACGGGTTGGGTATCGGCCGGCGGTCGGCCGGCCGTTGTCGGACGTGTGTGGACGTCGGACGTGTGTGGACGTCGGACATGTGTGGGGAGCGGGGCCGGTCAGGCCGTCCGGGCGGCGGGCCGTCGGGCCTGGACGACGAGTGGCACGCGTGTGGGCTGGAGCATCGTCGAGCGGCTCGGGCGCACCTTGTAATCGGGTTTCGGGTGCAGCGTCCAGCGGGCGACGACCGCCGCCATGAAAATCATCATTTCCGCCCAGGCGAACGGCTCGCCGATACAGCTCCGGTTGCCCGCACCGAAAGGGAGAAAGGAAACACGGGGGATGGCCGCGGTGCCCTCGTCACTCCACCGGTCCGGGTCGAAGACCTCGGGAACGGTGTAGACCGCCGGATCACGCTGGATGGCGTGCAGGGAGAACAGCACGTTGCTTCCGGGCGGTATCCGGTGTTCGCCGAGCACGAGTTCCGTCATGGTCCGCCTGGACAGCAGCCAGCCCGGTGGGAACAGCCGCAGCGCCTCGGTGAGAACCTGCCGCAGGTAGACCAGGTCGGCCAGCGCCGAATAGCCGGGGGGCCGGCCGGCCAGCACCGTGTCCACCTCGGCGGCGAGCCGTTGCTGGATGTCGGGGTGCCGGCTGAGCAGGTGACAGGTCCAGCTCAGCACGTCCTGCGCGGTCTCCACCCCGCCCAGGAACAGCGCCATGGCCTCGTCATGGATCTCCTGGTCGGTGAGGCCCGGGCGGCCGCCGTCGGCGCGGGCGGCCAGCAGCAGTGCCATCAGGTCACCGTCGGTGGCACCCCGTTCCCGGTACTGGGCGATGACGTCCGTCAGCGCCTCGTCGAGCCGGCGGCGGGCCCGCTCGAAGCGGCGGTTGCCCGGTGTCGGCAGCCTCTCCAGCCAGCCGACCGGGAAGGCGATCCGCCTGGCCACGCCTTTGAGCAGGATGGGAAAGGTCTCCTCGACCTCGACCGCGACGCTGTCACCGAGATCGGAGGAGAACAGCGCTCGGCACACCACGGCCACCGCGAAAGTGTGGATCTCCTGGACGAACTCCACGGTCTGGCCGTCCCGCCAGCCGGTGGCGCGCTGTTCGGCGGCCTGCCGCATCTGGTCGGCGTAACCGGCGATCCGGGCCGCGTGGAACGCCGGCTGCATCAGCCGGCGGTGCGCCATGTGGGTCGGTTCGGTGGAGTTCAGCAGCCCGTTGCCGAGGAAGGGCGCCGACTTCTCGTAGGCGATGCCCTTGTCGAGTTTGCGGACGTCCCTGGTGAGGATCTGGTGCACCCAGACGGGATTGTTGATGACGTAGGCCCGCGCCGGCCCGAGGCCGATGGTGACGATGTCGCCGCTGTCACGCAGCGACTCGAAGAACCTGCGTGGCTCGCTGAGCATCCGGTGCATGTGGCCCAGCAGCGGGAGCCGGCCGGGGGCCGACGTGACACCCGGGACGGTTGCCGTCATCCGTGGATCTCCTTTGTTCCGGACGTACTGGAAGGCGATGTGCTGGAAGGCGATGGCATAGTCGCGCCCGCGGATCAGTGGGTGCGGTTGACGACGAACTCGGACAACGTGATCAGTTCCGCGGCGGCCGTACGTTCCATCGCGACGCTGTCGAGGGTCCGCAGGGCGCGGTCGAGATGCAGGTGGGCCTGGGCGGTGGTGAAGGACCGGCCGCCGGCCTTGCTGATGAGGGCCGCCGTCCGGCGCAGCGTCCACTCCGCGTCCGGGGTGTCCAGCGGCATGGCCAGCAGGTCCGCGAGCTGCTGGGCCGACGCCGTCGAGCCGGCCAGAGCGCAGACCATGGGAAGGGTCTTCTTGCGCAGGCGGAGGTCGTTGAACACCGGCTTGCCGGTGACCGCCGGATCCCCCCAGATACCCAGCAGGTCGTCGACCGCCTGGAAGGCGGTTCCCAGGTCGCGGCCCACCAGGGACATCGCCGTGACCATCTCGGGCGGAGCGCCACCGAGCAGCGCTCCCAGCGCCGACGCGCAGCCCAGCAGCGACCCGGTCTTGCGCGTCGCCATGGTCCGGTACTCCTCGACGGTCACCGCCTCCGGGCCGGTCCACGGCCGGTATTCGAAGGCGATGTCGGCGGCCTGCCCGTTGACCAGCTCGACCAGTGACGTCGACAGCAGGCTCATCGCCGCCGACCTGGTCGCCGGGGCGAGCCGGCCGGTGCTGTGGGCGAGGGTGTCCAGGGCGAGGGCGAGCAGCGCGTCACCGGCCAGGACGGCCGGGCCCACCCCGAACGTCTTCCAGGCGGTGGCCCGGTGCCGGCGCTGCTCGTCGCCGTCCATGATGTCGTCGTGGACGAGTGAGAACGCATGCACCAGCTCGACGGCGACCGCCCCGGCGACCGCGGCCTGTGCCGGGGCGCCGACGGCCTCGGCGGCGAGGACGGCGAGTGCCGGCCGCAGCGCCTTGCCGCCGCCGCCACCGTTGCCGCCACCGCTGTTGTTGCTGGTGCCACGCACGGTCGGTGTGCCGTCGGAGTCGCACCAGCCGAACGTGAACGACGCCATCCGCCCGAGCCAGGGGTGCAGCCGGTCGACGGTCTCGCGCAGCGCCGGCAGGACGAGGTCCCGGCACCGCGCCAGGGTGTCGAGGGCGGCCGGCGACGTGACCCGCAGCGGCGGGGTGTACTCGCTCATGGGACGGGCCCTTCTTCGGCAGGACACGGGCCGGGGGCGGCCCGCGGTAGGCGGCGGCTCGCGGTAGGCGGCCCGCGGTAGGAGGCGGGCGTAAGGGCTGGCCAGCCGGCATCGCTCAGCCGGCTTGGCCGGCGTGGCTCGGCTGGTGTCGCTCAGCCGGCGGTGCGCAGCGCGAGCCCCGCGCTGGCGGCGGCACGCGGCTTCGGGATCATCAGGTACGGCCCGGTGCCCAGCGACGCCTTCGGGATGGTGGTGCGCGGCCTGGCGCCGGGCGTGGGACGCAGGCTCCAGCGGGTGGCGATCGTGGCCAGCGTGAGCGTCGTCTCCGCGCGGCCGAAGGTGTCACCGATGCACTTGCGGCTGCCCGCGCTGAAGGGCACCATCGCGCCGCGCGGGATGCCCGCGGCCCGCTCGGGCAGCCAGCGGTCCGGGTCGAACCGTTCCGGGTCGGTGAACAGTGCGGGGTTGCGGCCCATCATGTACGGGCTGAACATCACGATGGTGCCCCTGGCCAGCCGCTGCCCGGCGAGTTCGGTGTCCCTGCTGGTCGTGCGGGTCAGCAGCCAGGCCGGCGGATACATCCGCAGGGTCTCGTGCAGGACCCGCCAGGTGTAGTCCAGCCGCGGCAGGTCCTCGAACGTCGGTGGCCGGCCGCCGAGCACCTCGTCCAGTTCGGCGTGCAGCCGGGCTTCCACCTCCGGGTGCTCGGCGAGGATGTGGAAGGCCCAGGCCATGGTGTTCCCCGTGGTCTCCGTCCCGCCGATGAGGAGGGTCATGATCTGGTCGTAGACCTCTTCGTCGCTGAGCCGGTGCCGGGTCTCCTCGTCACGGGCCGCGATCAGGATCGACAGCAGGTCGCCGTGGTCCGTCCCGGCGCGTCGCTGGAACTCGATCGTCTCCCTGATGACGGTGTGCATCCGTTCCCGGACCTGGTTGAACTGGCGGTTGCCCGGCGTGGGCAGCTTCTCCTGCCAGCCGATCGGCGCGACCATCCGCTTGTAGACGCCCCGCATGATGATCGGCATGCAGTAGGCGACCTCCGGGATGATGGGACGTCCCCCGACGGTGGTCGCGAACAGGGTACGGGCGGTGATCCGCAGGGTCAGGGCGTGCATCGCCTCGCTGATGTCGATGGGCCGGTGGTCCTCCCACGAGCCCAGGACGTCGGCGATCTCCTCGCGCATCAGGCGGGCGTAGCCGGGCATCCGGGCGGGATGGAACGCGGGCTGGATCATCCGTCGTTGTACGCGGTGGTCCTCCCGCATGGAGCTGACGAGCCCGTTGCCCACGAGCAGCCGCGCCTTGTCGAACAGCGGCCCGCCCTTGTCGAAGGTGCGTGAGTCCACCAGGACCTGGGTGACCACCTCGGGGTGGCAGGCCAGGTAGGCCGGACGCGGCCCGAGACCGATCTGGACGAGGTCGCCCTGGGCGGGCAGCGCGGACAGGAACCGCAACGGCCGGCGCCACAGCTGGAGGGCGTGGCCGAGCACCGGCAGGCCACCCGAGGCGACCGCGAAGGAG
>NZ_CEVIVC010000126.1:0-4054 GCF_982290645.1 Protofrankia sp. CiP1_Cm_nod4 | reverse complement strand
GGCACCGGCGCCCACCGCTGCCGGCGTCGCCGCGGCCGCGGTCGGAGCCGCCGCCGTCGCCGTGGTGGCGGTCGGAGCCGCCGGTTCGCCGGCCGTCCCGGCGGGCCGGGGACGCGGCCGGAAACGTGTGACGGGCGCGTCGAGGTCCAGCCATCCCGAGGTCGAGCCGTCCCACACCGACCCGTCGCCGAAATAGCGTGGAGTCAGGTATTCGAATTCCTGGCTGCCGCCCATCAGATGGTCCACCGCGGTGAGATAGGCACGCACGTCCGCGCGTTCGCCGAGTGGTCCGGACAGCAGCTTGTCGCGGGCCTCGACATACGCCTTCTCATGGTGCGCGACCAGTTCGCACAGCTGGTTGACGGCGTCCTGGAGGCTGAGCCCGTCCCGTTCGATCAGGACCCGCACCACGGTCATCTTGTCGTCCTGCGCGTGTTCCTTCCGCCAGGACAGCAGGTCGTTGATTATGATCATCTGCCGGCGGCAGTGGAGGTGGACCTCGACGAGCTGCGGCAGCAGGCCGCTCATGTCCACGGCCGTGCCGTATTCCGTCATCAGCTCGATGAAGTCGCAGCCGAAACTGTCCAGCCGTACCGCCAGGCAGCTTTCGTAGTCCGGGACGCTGTCGGTCAGCTTGGCGTGGATCTCCGTGGCGCACCCGCGCAGGAACGCCTCCAGCGCGGCGGTGAACCGGGAGATCTGGGCCGGGCTGAGGCCGGGGCTGATCCGTCGCCACAGGTCCCTTGCCGCCCGGCCGTAGGCGGAGTTGTCGGCCGGGCCGCCGCCACGGCCGTCACCGCGGCCGTCGTCGCCGTCGCCGTCGGCGCGGAAGTCGGCAAGGATGCCGGTGAAGATCTCTCTGGCCGCGGTGTCGTCGGCGCCGAGGGCCGACCGGTCCGAGACGAAGCTGTCGATCACCGTCACGTACTGGTACCAGTCGGCGATGTCGACGGCCCGCTGTTCGTCGGCGTCCGGCACGGTGAGCGGGCCGTAGATCCCGTTCCGTTGGCGCAGGAAGAACAGCAGGTCCTCCTCGGTCGCGAAACACTCGCCGAGGTATGCCCGCACCCAGCCGTTGGAGGCGAACTCGATCTGCGCGGCTTTCGGATGATAGGCGAACGGGAGGGAACGCGGCAGCTCGGGGAGAAAGAACTCCCGCGCGGACGGTGTGAGCGCGTCGGACGGGGTCGCCACCAGGCCTGTTTCCATGATCACTCCTCATCTGATGCCGGCGTGCTGAACAGGCCGTCCCACGGTTCCAGCGGACGGCGGGCAGCTTTCTCGTTTTGTGGATGGCCCATGGGCGGGCATACCGGTGCCCGCGCCGGGGAACGGGCACCGGTATGCGGCGTGAATTCCCTGTGTGAACACAGGAAAGCCGTGGGTGTGGGCCCGGCTTGCAATCGTGGCGCCGGCGGGTATGGCCGGGAGGCTCGTATTCCGGGTACCGCCGGGCCCGCGGATGCCAGGTGAGCATCGGTCGCCGCGCACACGGCCGCCGGTGTCAGGTGCTGGGTCTGTGCCCCGGCCGTGACCGGCCTGTTTCGTGGTGATGGCGTCGTGCCTCCACGAAATAGCTGGTACTCCCGGTGCGGCGTGCTGTTCCCGGCATCGGGGCAGGGCCCTGGGACAGCGCGGATAATGATCGGAAGAAGGGCCTGTCCGATGATGCGGGTGGATGTGCCTGCTGTTGGGCGCGGTGGTTCCCGCCACCTTTCCGGGTGGCGCGGGAGATCAAGAAGTCATGGCCGATAAACGACTCCGGTCGAAAAGGTCGGGGACACTGGCGGGGCGAGGTTCCCGGAATGGGGCTGGATCAAAGTTGCTGGCCGCCCCGCCGTTGGAGCCGTCCCGCTTTCGTTGATCGAACGAACCGCGCAGGGCAGAGAGTACCATGAAATCCGCATGTGCGGAAGTGACACATCAAAAGATCCGTGGATACGTAAATTTAACCGGAGAAGCTCCGCGGATGAGTATGTGCATATTGCATGATCGTAATAACGGAAAGTAATGTCCGTGGATTGGAAAGGCGTTGGCCAACATGCCTTCGGAAAAACCCGTCCCGTTGTCGGTGCTCGACCTCGTGCCGCTCACCTCGGGCTCGACGGCCGGGAACGCGTTGCGCAACGTGTTCGATCTTGCGCGGCACGTCGAGCGTTTCGGCTATGCCCGGTACTGGTTCGCCGAGCACCACCTGGCCCCGAGCGTCGTATCCGCCGCGCCCGCTGTCCTGATCGCCCTGGTCGCGGCCGCCACCCAGCGGATCCGGGTCGGGTCGGGGGCGGTGCAGACGGCCTACCAGACACCGGTCGTCATCGCCGAGCAGTTCGGGACGATCGCGCACATCCATCCCGGGCGCGTTGATCTCGGGCTGGGCCGTTCGAGTGTGGGCAGGTTCGCCGGCGCGGCCGCCGGGACCGCCGGGAGCGCCGGAACCGCCACGAGCCCGGCTGCCGGGCCATCGGCGACGGCCGGGCGGCCCGCGTCCCGGCCCCGGGTGGTCGACGGCCTGCTCATCCCGGCGCCACCGACGTTCCTGTTCGACCCCCGCCGCCTCCGCCAGCAGCTGGAGCTGGCCGGATACCGGGAGGGCGCGGACGACGACTACACGCGGCAGGTCCGCGACATCCAGGCGTTCGTCCGCGGCGATTACCTTACCCCCAGCGGTGTGCACCTGCGGGCGCCCGCCGCGGAGGGCGCCGACGCGCAGCTGTGGATCTGCGCGGTGAGGGCCGGGGAAAGCGCGCGGACCGCCGGTGAGCTGGGACTGCCGCTGGCCGCCAACTATCATTCGATGCCGTCCGCCGTGCTCGACACGGTCGCGGCGTACCGCGCCGCCTTCCGGCCGTCGCGGACGCTGCGGGAGCCGTACGTCATGGTTTCCGCGGATGTCGTCGTCGCCGAGGACGCCGTAGCCGCCCGCCGGCTGGCCAGCGGCTACGGCGCGTGGGCGGCCAGTATCCGTCGAGGCGAGGGCATCACCCCGTACCTCACGCCAGCCGAGGCAGCGGCCTACCCGTGGACGGAACAGGAACGCGCGACCGTCGCGGACAGGATCGACACCCAGTTCGTCGGCTCGCCCGCGACCGTCGTCCGCAGCCTGCGCACGTTGTGTGACGTAACTGGGGCCGACGAACTGCTCATCACCACGGTCACCCACGATCACACCGACCGGGTCCGGTCCTACGAACTGCTCGCCCAGGCCTGGTCACAGCCCACCTGACGGAAGCCACCCGGGTGAGGCCATCGCGGCACGGCGAGATCTGGACCGTACGCCGGTCGGCACCGTTTGATCCCGCCTGCATTATGCAGGCATTATGTAGGCATGCCTATTGCTGTGACGATCCGCGACGTGCCGGAAGACGTCCGAGACGCGCTGGGCCGGTATGCCCAGCAGCAGGGCCAGTCCCTCCAGGCTTTCCTGCTCGCGCTGCTCACCCGCCAGGCCCGATTCGCCTGGAACCAGGGGATTCTGGCCGCCGTCGGGCGTGAGCTCGAGGCAGGGGGCGGCGCCGGCATCACGGCTCCGGACGCCGCGCACGTTCTCGCGGCCGCCCGTGCCGAGCGCGACAGTCAGCCGTTCGCTGCCGGCGACATGGAGTGATCGTCGTCGATGCCTCCGTCCTGGCGAACGCGCTCGTCTACGCTGACGACCGTGGTCGCCGGGCACGGGTGGCCCTGGAGCGTGACACCGAGTGGGCCGCGCCCGAACACTGGCAGGTCGAGGTGTTCTCCGTGATACGAGGGCTCGCACTCGGAAAAAAGATCAGCGATGATCTGGCGCACCGCGCCGTCGCGCGCCTCTCGCAGCTCGGCATCGACTCCGTACCTGTGGATCTTCTGCTGGCGCGCATGTGGCAACTGCGGTCTGGTGTCAGCGCGTACGACGCCGCGTACGTCGCCCTCGCGGAGGCTCGGGACCTCACGTTGGTGACCTCGGATGCCCGGCTGGCAAAGGCTGCGACGCTGTTCTGCGCCGTGCGCCTGATCGCGTAACGATCTTCTTGTGCTGGACGGGGCAGCGTCCGCCGGCGGATGGCGGCGGGCGTGGGTG
>NZ_CEVIVC010000125.1:10518-14969 GCF_982290645.1 Protofrankia sp. CiP1_Cm_nod4 | reverse complement strand
ACGTGGGGTGGGCCGCGCCGCCCACCGGGCTGTCGGCGCCACCGGGCACGATGAAGCGGGGCCCGGCCAGCCTCAGCACGTCCCGGGCCTCGTCCCGGGTGGACGGTGACACCACCGCCACCGGGCGCCGCCCGTACACCCAGCGGCTTCCCGGCGTCTCCAGCAGCTGCCCGGCCCTAGCCACCGGCGCCGGGAAGTAGAGCGGGAACTGCCGCTGGTGGACGTGGTGCAGGACCTGGACCACCGCGGTGCCCGCGGGCAGCGCCAGCGGGCTGAAGAACGGGATGCCGTTCTGGCAGTCCACCACCGCGTCGACCCCGCGGCGGTCACGCAGCAGCCGGGCGAGGACGGCCGGGTACACCCCGAACGTGCCGCCGCGGCGGTGGATCTCGACGCCGCGGACGGTGGCCGACCGGGCCTGCCCGGCCGGCCGGGCGGTGAGCAGGCTCACCCGGGCGCCGGCCGCGGCGAAGCGCTCGGCCACCGACTGGCAGTAGAGTTCAGCACCACCGGCCTGCGGGTGGTCGAGATCACGCCAGTTGAGGAACACCACACGACGGCCGGCGAGCGCGTCGATCCACCTGCTCAGACTGCCTGTGGGCGCTGCGGTCACGGGCACCGGCGACTCCTTTCACGGACGGGCTGTCGTCAACCTGCTGACGCCGGTGGCGCAGCCCCCGCCCCAGCCCGCGACGATGGTGCCAGATCGCAGGGACCGGACGTCGCTGGGACGCGGGCGGTGGCTTACCGTGGATCAGCGATGCCCGGCAAAGGGCGGCAAAATGGATCCGCGCAAGCGGGGCCGGGCGGAAGGAGACGGGTGACGAACGTCGGACGTGCGGCGCTCGCGCGTGCCCTCCAGGGGCCCGGGGTGCTCGCGGCCGCCGGGTTCGCTGTCAACGGCGGCAACCTGCTGGCCAACCTGGTGTTCGCCCGGGCGCTCGACGCCGCCAACTACGGCGCGCTGGTCGTCCAGACCGGAATCTTCCTGATCCTGTCGATGGGCGGCTCCGCCCTGCAGATCGCGGTGGTGCAGCGGGACACCTCCGCGCCCGGCCACACCCGGCACCAGCGGGGGTTCTGGATCCGCCGGCTGCGTGGCGTCTGCGCGGTCGGGGTGGCCGTCGCCGGTGTCCTCGGCCTGCTGGCCGCCAGGCCCGCGGCGACGGTGCTGTCCTATCCGCATCCGCTGGCGATCGCGGAGGCGGTCGTGGCCGCGGGGGTGTGGGTGTCGCTGTCGGTCGAGCGCGGCCTGTTGCAGGCCCGCCGCTCCTATCAGGACCTGGCCCGCAACTTCGTCCTGGAGGGCGCGGCCCGGATCGCCGTCACCATCGGTCTGATGTTCGCCGGGCTGGGCGTCAACGGCGCGGGCCTCGGCCTGATCGTCGGTATCGCGCTCGCGACCGAGCACGCTCGGCGGCGTAGCGCGCGGACATCACGCAAAGTAGCGGATATCCGGTGTGCGGCCACCTGTGACGAGCGGATCGGCTCCACCGGGCCGATCCTCCTGCCGCCCGTCTCCACGGTGCGCACCAGGCACGCCCTGCGGCGCGACACGACAACCGCGCTCGCCGCGCTCGTGCCGCTGGCCATGCTGCAGAACATGGACGTGGTCATCGTCGGCTGGCTCAATCCCGGCTCGGTCGGGCCGTACGCCGCCATCGCCACGGCCTGCAAGGTACCGGTGTTCATCGGGCTGGCCGTGGCGAACTTCCTGCTGCCGGAGGCGGCCCGCCGCCGGCAGCAGGGCCGTCCCGCCACGGCGGCGCTGCTCGCGGCGGTCGGCTGGGTGATCGCTCCCGGGCTGCTGCTGGTGGCGGTCGGCGCGGTGGCCGCCCGGCTCCTGCTGTCGGAGGTCTTCGGCCCTGAGCTGACCGCGGGCGCGCCCGCGCTGTGGGTGCTGGCGCTCGCCATGACCTGCCTGGCCGTGACACTGCTGTTCACCAACTACCTGCTGGGCGCGGGCCGCCGCGGCGTGGTGGGTGTGCTCGCGGCCGGGACCGTGCTGACCGGCGGTGGACTGATCATGGCTGGTGGGGATCTGGTCGCCACCGCGACGATGGCGCTCGTCTGCCAGGCCGTGACCGTCTCGCTGGCCGGCCTCATGGTGGTGCGGGCGCACTCGCCCGCAGTGCTGGCGATGGCCGCGGGCACGCCGCCGGGCCAGGCGGCCGGCCCGGCGGCGCGGGCCCAGCCGGGCGGGCGGCCCGGCGGCTGGGAGCCGGCTGCCGGCCAGCGATCGGGCAGGTGGCCCCGCCGCGACCCGGCCAGCCTGGTGGGAGGGCATGACCGGGAGACGGTCCGCGAGCCGGAGGCGCTCATCCTCAGCCGCGCCGAGTAGCCGTCAGCGATCGTCTGATCGTCTGATCGTCGATCAGAGCTGGCGAACGTGCCGCTGGGCGGGGATCCGGTGCCACCGGGCCTGCCGGGGCGGTTCCGGGCGGCGCTGAACCGGCCCCAGGCCGAGCCCCAGGCCGAGCCCCAGACCGAGCCCCAGACCGAGCCCCAAACCGAAAGGTAGGTCACCCGACAGGTTTTCCGATCCCGGCGAACCCGGGCCATGCGCTCATCGGACACTAGGAGGCATGCGTCGGGATTCCGTACCGGGGGGGCACACGCCAACACCCGGTGACGTATCCCCTCGTGCCGGTGACCGGCCGGCGGGCCGGCGCGAGCCGGTGGTCCCGCCCCGGGAGTGGATTCCGGTCCGCCTCCGGCGCCGTCCGGCCGCCCCGGCGGAGCGCGAGCCGGCCGTCCCGGTGGCCGTTCCCGCCGCCGTGCCGCCCGCCGCCGTGCCGCCCGCCGCCGTGCCGCCCGCCGCCGCGTCCGCGCCGACGCCTGTCGCCGTGCCGCCCGCCGCCGTGCCCGCGCGGGTCACCGCCAGCGCCGCCCCCGCGCCGTCGTCCCATGGTGCCCACGCGGCAGGACAGGAACACCGGGAGCATCAGGAACGGCGGGAATGCGAAGAATGCCATGAACGTACGGACACCTGCGCATGCCCGGACCGGCCGCGGGCGAAACGGCGGGGCGTGACCCGCCGCTGGGCGGTGGCCGGCGCGACCACGGCGGGGCTGGGCGCGCTCGCCGGCACGGCCAGGCTGCTGTTCGGCACGGAACGTATCTACGATCACGGCGATACCGCCGGCATGGGCGCGCTCGCGCTGTTCGGCGCGCCCGGCAGCTTCGGCGACCTCGACAGCTCCCAGGACGGCGTCAGGGACACCCGGATCGTCACGGTGGACGTGCCCGGCTGGGGTTTCGGCCCCGGTCAGGCCGCCTACATGTCGACCGTCACCTCCGACGGGACGGTTTTCACCGCGACCACGCCGTTCTCGGACAACCAGGCCCAGCCCACCGGGACGGGGATGGAGATCGCGGCGTTCGAGCCCGGCTCGATGCGTTTCACCCGGCTGGTCGTGCCGTCGAGCACCGGGCGGACGCAGCTGCCCCGGGCCGATACGGGGTTCCGTGGCGTCGGCGGCGCCGACGTCGCCGACGTGATCGTGACCGGTTCGGCTCCGGACGAGCGGGTGATGTTCGTCTCGGCCGTGTCGTACTTCGGCTGGGACACGGCGGTGTACGGGGAGCTGCCGGCGCTCGGGCAGATCCGCCGTCCCGCTCCCGGCCAGCCCTGGAGCTACGATCCGACGCGGTCGTGGACGACCGACCAGCTTGCGGCGGCCGCGCCGCCGGAGGCGGCCGCGAACGCCTTTCCGCACGAAGGCCGCGGGGAGCCGCGGTGGTCGCGGGGCCCGGCCGCGATCGGCCGGCTGCCGGCCAGCGGCCACCTGGTGATCGCACAGTACTTCGGGTCCTCGAGCCTGGGCACCGACCAGGGGGCGCTGCTGGTCGTGGACACCGCGGGCCGGGTACGCGCGTCCTGGCAGTACCCGGAGGTCCAGGTCTTCGGCGTGCCGGTGGTGGTCAATCCCCGGGAGGTCGTCACCGACCCCACGTCCACGGCCGGCGACGAGCGCTTCGTGTTGATCAGTGACTGCCGGACCGCTGACAACCGGGTGGTCCCCTTCCCGGTCCAGGAGTTCTCCTATTCGGCGGGCGGCGCGGGCCAGGGGAGCGGGACGATCACTCCCTGTAGCACCGCGGTGCGGGCCGCGGTGGACGGCTCCCGCATGGAGACCGCGTGCTTCGACGACAACGGCACCCTGTACGTCGCCCGCACCCACGCGGACGGGCTGCACGCGGCGACGCTCGCGGTCTATCCGAAGATCGACGGTAACCGTGGCCTGGTCACCCGCACCCCGGCGACCGACGGCTGGCCGTGGCGTAGCTGGGGGGTGCCGAACCCGCCGGAGCATTTCGTGGCGGGCACCGACACGGGCGGCCTGGTCCGCAGCATCGTGTTCGATCCGGCCAGCGGGGCGGTCGTGCTCGCCGGTCTCGACGGCACGGTGCGGGCCGTCCGCCCGTCCGGCCGGGGCAGGCGGATGACG
>NZ_CEVIVC010000125.1:6826-10123 GCF_982290645.1 Protofrankia sp. CiP1_Cm_nod4 | reverse complement strand
CAGGCGCCGGTCAGGATGTCACGTCGCGGCGCGCGAACAGCACCAGGGTGACCGCGGCCGCGACGGCACAGAAGATCAGGATGCGTATGCCGGCGGTTTCGTAGCCGACCTGGTATCCCCGCGCACCCGAGGCCAGGGCGTCCATGAGCCGGGCGGGCAGCCAGCTCGCGGCCGGGCTGAAGATCCGCGACACCAGCATCTCCAGCGGCAGCGCGTAGGCGACCGCGACCGACACCGCGGCGGCGGGAGAGCGGAAGACGACCCCGGCGAGCAGCCCCAGGGTCGCGTACCCCAGGGACGAGGCCAGCACGTTCAGATAGCCCTTGCCGATCTCCGTCAGGCCGGCGAGGCTGTGCCAGGCGCCGGTGTCCACCCCTCGGATCGGAGCCATGACGAACGACGCGGCCACGGCCACGACGGTGGCCGCGGCGATCATCGTTGCCATGAACGTCGCCAGGGCCAGGCACTTGCCTGCCAGCAGGCGGAGCCGATGCGGCTGGGCCATGAGCTGGTTACGCAGGGTTCCCTGAGTGTAGTCGGCGCCGATGACGGCGGCGGTGACGGCGAGCCCGACCACGCCGAGCAGGATGCTGACGGCCTCCAGCCCCTGCATGACCCCGTCCGGACGGGACATGGCGGGTGCGGTGACGGGCACCCCGTCGTAGTCGCGACGTCCGACTGAGAGCATGGTCAGTACCGCGCCGAGCGTGGCCACCGAGACGACGGCCGCCAACGTGCCGAGGAAGAAACGCGTGCGGCCGAGTTTGATCCATTCGGCCCGCAGCGCCGCGGTCACGAGTCCCGTCCCGAGGCGGTCGATGTGGCGGCCCCGGCGGTGAGCAGCTCAGAGGGAACGTCCGGGGAGCTGCGGCTGCGTGGGATCAGATCCCCGTCGACTCCCCCCGTCGCGACCAGGAACGTCTCCTCCAGCGTGGGCCGGCACGCCCGCAGCGCCCGCAGCGCGATACCGGCGCTCATGGCGATCCTGTTCAGGTTCGCCGCCGAGCCCTCCGGGGCGTGCACGCTGACCGAGCCGTCCGGCGAGCGCTCGGGCGGGTCGACCCGCAGGCCGTGGCCGCCCATCAGGGCGGCCAGCCGCACCGCGTCACAGGGATGCTCGGGAGTCAGGACGAGCAGTGGGTCCCCGGCGGCGAGCAGCTCGGTCACATGGCCCTGGAACAGCAGCTGCCCGTCTCTGATCATCACCAGGTGGTCGCAGATCTGTTCGACCTCCGACAGCAGGTGGCTGGACACGAAGACTGTCATGCGCCCTCCGGCCAGGTCCTTGAGCAGGCAGCGGATCTCGCGGATGCCCGCCGGGTCGAGCCCGTTGGTCGGTTCGTCGAGCACCAGCAGCTCGGGGCGCGGCAGCAGGGCCGCGGCGATCCCCAGCCGCTGCTTCATGCCGAGGGAGTAGGAGGCGAACCGGTCGTCGGCCCGGCCGGCGAGGCCGACCATGGACAGCGTCTCGGCGACGCGTTCCGGGCCCAGCCCGCGCAGCCGCGCCAGCATGCGCAGGTTGGCCCGCCCGGTCAGGCCGGGGTGGAAGGTCGGGCCTTCGATCATGGCCCCGACCTTGGACAGGTAGCCGGCGGGCCGCTCGATCGGATGCCCGAGCACGAAAGCGTGTCCCGCGCTGGGCCTGATCAGCCCGAGGAGCATCCGCAGGGTGGTCGTCTTGCCGGCGCCGTTCGGCCCGACGAACCCGGACAGCGCTCCCATCGGGACGTGGATGTCGATCCCGTCCACCGAGCGCCGGGTGCCGTAGCACCTGGTGAGTCCTTGGCTCCAGATAGCGGCGTCGGCCGGGGGGCAGGGCAGGCCGGTGCGGGCCTGGCGTGGTGATCCCCGTCGCATCCGCGGCGGTCTCGCCGGAGTCTCCGCCGTCATTACGTGGTTGCCTCCTCAGGTCCTTGGCGTCCGGCCCGGGCGAGGGCGGCTGCCCGGCTGGGCCGGCGTTGATGGAGCTTGATGAAACAGAGGGTAACGGATGGAAACGAGTTGTGCTTAATGACGATCGCTCGTTACTTACAGTGGCAAAGAATATGATCTATATCACTTATAGTAAGTAGCGATAGGTAGAGGAAGCCCTTGTCGCAGCGACGCCGCCACGCTCCTGTGCTGCTGTGTTCCCGTGTTTCCGATCGGTCACGCTGGTCGGCGCGTCGGCGCGACCGGTGGTCCGGTCATCGGTGTCCGGCCGGTTCGGCGACAACCGGCCTGGCCATGGATATTCCGTGCGAACGGGCTGTGAGCGGACCGTGAACGGGCCTGGGCGGGCCGTGGGTGAGCCGCGAGTGGGTCTGAGCGGGCCGCGAGAGGCTCGTGAGCGGGCATGACGACGCGTCTCGCTTCGGATGGCGGCATGGCGTGACCGGATGGCGGCGTGGCGCGGCCGGTGCCGTCAGCTCGGGTCGAGGCCGAACAGGCGGGGGGAGAACCACTCGGTGATCAGTGTCAGGGGGCGGCCTGTCCGCATGTCACGCATCCGGTAGGTACGGGCCGGCACCTGGGACTGCGCGCTGAGACCCGGCCCAAGGCAGGTGGCGATGCCGCCGGCCGGCAGCCGTCCCCATGACCGCAGCTCACGGACGATCGGTAGGGCGGCCCGCGTGAGCAGCCTGCCGATCGGCTCCTCGGTGTCGAGCGCGCGCACGACGTCGACCGGCAGCCTGTCGACGATGGCGAGCACGGATGCCGCCCCGTGAACGACACCGTTGTCACCGGTGAGAAGCACCTCGCGGACCAGGAGATCGTCTCCGGGGCTGCCCTCGAGGTCGCGTAACCCGATGTCGGCGTAGGTGTCGCGATGGGCGCGGGTGGCCGCTGCGTGGAACCAGGGGTCTTCGTGGAACAGGGAGCCGCTGTCCCCTCCCCGGGCGTCCGCCGCGTGGCCGCGCTGGCCCGGTACGGTCAGCGGGAGGCGCTGCTGACGGCGCACACGGACGGTGATCCGACGGCCGGTGAGAATTTCCAGTGACGTGGTGGTCAGCCCGTCGCCGCGCAACATCAGCTGCTCGAGCGGGCTGATCCCCAGGGTGCCGGCCGCGGCGACGTCGACGCTGGAGAGCTCGGCGCTGGGGAACACCGTGACCGGTGCCGGTGCCGGCCTGACACGCGTGGCCGGCCGCCTGCCACCAACAATGATCTTATTGGCGGTGGTCTCGCTATAT
Source organism: Protofrankia sp. CiP1_Cm_nod4 (assembly GCF_982290645.1). Lineage (NCBI taxonomy): Bacteria > Bacillati > Actinomycetota > Actinomycetes > Frankiales > Frankiaceae > Protofrankia > Protofrankia sp. CiP1_Cm_nod4. The sequence continues at coordinate 6,950 of NZ_CEVIVC010000125.1, read as the reverse complement.
TTTGACATCCGACCTTCACGGGAGGAAAGCACATAAAAAACATTATCATGCGGCTATATTGTCAGTCGTGCCGACGCTGATCGACCGTGCCGGTGGCAACCAGTCGTCGCGGACGGAAGCCGAT
>NZ_CEVIVC010000125.1:0-6503 GCF_982290645.1 Protofrankia sp. CiP1_Cm_nod4 | reverse complement strand
CGGGCGGCCGGCGCCGTTGTCCTCCGGCCACCGGTGTCGGCCGGAGGACAACGAGTATCCCGGGTAGCCGCGTCTGGGGTTTCCTCAGGCAGGAGCCGGTCGGTGGCCATGGCCGGCACCGGGGCAGTCCGTACACGGTCCGGATGGAGACAGATGATCGAAGTTGATCGGCTGACCAAACGCTACGGATCAGTCGTCGCGGTGGACGGCCTTTCGTTCCAGGTCCTTCCCGGCCGGGTTACCGGATTTCTCGGGCCGAACGGAGCGGGAAAGTCGACAACGATGCGCGCCGTTGTCGGCCTGGACCTGCCGACCATGGGCGAGATCCGGGTCAACGGCAGGCCGTACGCGTCGATCCGGCGACCGTTGTGCGAGGTGGGAGTGCTGTTGGACGCGCGTGCCGTGCACGGCGGCCGCAGCGCGTCCAGCCACCTGCTGTGTATCGCGCGCAGTAACGGCATCAGCCCGTCCCGGGTGAACACCGTGCTGGAAATGGTGGGCCTCGCCACAGTCGCCCGCCGGCGGATCCGCACATTTTCACTCGGGATGTTACAGCGTCTGGGAGTGGCGGCCGCGTTGCTCGGAAATCCGGGCGTGCTTCTTTTCGACGAACCTGTGAACGGCCTGGATCCGGAAGGCATCCGGTGGATTCGCGCGTTGATGAAACAGCTGGCCGCCGAAGGACGGACGGTGCTGGTCTCCAGCCATCTGATGAGTGAGATGGCTTTGACCGCCGACCATCTCATCGTGATCGGACGGGGCCGGCTCGTCGCGGACGCGAGCGTCACGGACCTGCTTTCCCGCAGTTCGCGCAACCGGGTCCGGGTGCGCTCGCCGCAGGCCGGGCAACTGTCAACGCTGTTGGCCCGGGACCTGGCGGGCGTGTGCGTGCAGCCCGGGCCGGACGGGGCCCTGGAGGTGCTGGGGACGGACGCGTCCGCGGTGGGTGAGCTGGCCGCCGCCCACGGTGTCGTCCTGCACGAACTGTCGATCCAGCAGGCCTCCCTGGAAGAGGCCTTCATGGATCTGACCCGGGACTCGGTCGACTACCGGACCGAGCTGGACCCCCTTCCGGCCGCCTCCCCCAACACATCCCCCGGCACACCCACGACCGTCGGATCGAGGCCCTGACACCATGCCCCCGGACGCCGCACCCACACCCGCCATCTCTTCGGACGCCATTTCTTTGGACGTCATCTCTTCGGACATCGCGTCTCCGGACGCCACGTCCTGGGAGCCCACCGGCCCCGTCGACAGCGCATGGCCGGGCGGGCCCGCGGTCCGGCCCGGCCATGCCGCTTCGCGCTGGCCGTCCGCGGCTGCCGGCCGGAGGCCAGCTCTCGACATGTTCGGTAATGCCCTGCGCTGCGAGTGGACGAAGCTGTGGACCGTCCGGTCGACGTACTGGACCCTGTTCGCCGCCTTCGTCCTCACCGTCGGCCTGGCCGCGATCGCGTGTGGGGCGGCTGCCAGCCAGGGCGGGGACGTCGGCGGGGAGCCGGCCGCGCTCAGCCTCAGCGGGATCTTCGTGGCCCAGATCGCGCTGGGCGTGCTCGGCGTCCTCATGATCAGCTCGGAGTACGGCAGCGGAATGATCCGGACGACCTTCGCGGCCGTCCCCAACCGGCTGGTCGTGCTCGCGGCGAAGGCCGCGGTCTTCGCGGGGGTGGTGCTGGCCGGTGCGCTCGTCGCCTGCCTGGCCGCCTTCGCGCTCGGGCAGCTGCTACTGCGGCCGGCCGGCCAGCAGGCCTCGTTCGGTGATCCGGAAATCGTCCGGATCGTCCTCGGCGCAACCGCCTACCTCACGCTGATCGGGCTGATCGGGCTGGGCGTCGCGGCCGTCATCCGCCACACCGCGGGCGCGCTGGGCGTCCTGTTCGGTGTCATGGTGGTGCTGCAGATCGCCGTCCAGTTCCTGCCCGGGGAACTGCAGGAGAACGTCCTGCCCTACCTGCCGGCGACGATGGCCGTCTCGGTCGTCACCGTGAACCCGCCGGCCATGAGCCTGTCCGCCGGGGCAAGCATCGCGCTGCTCGGTGTCTACACCGCACTCGCGCTGCTCGGCGGGGCATGGTCGATGCTCGCGCGGGACGCCTGAGCGGACCGCGCCCGGCTCGTGACCGCGTCGCCGTCGCCGTCCTGCCGCTTCCGCCGCCCCGCCTCGTGCCGCCTGCCGGCCGGCCCGTTCCGCCGCCGCGCGTTCCCGCTCTCTCACGGCACCATGCCTTTTGCTCCGCTGCCGGCCGTCCGGCGTTGCCCCTGTCTGCCCCTGTCTGCCCTGCTGTCGGCCCTGTCGCGTCTGGCCGGTGGGAGTAACGCCGAGGCGGATGGTCGCAACGGCCGGTCGGACGGAAGGATGCTACGGCATCGGGAACTATTCTTCTTCACTTCTTGTTCATAAGAATGAGTCTGCTAGACTCAACAACACTGAGACGATCCCGATCCGGTAATGTTAGTCGTTGCTTGGTAGTTGACCGGTGCAGGGGTCGAGGCTGGAAGGAAGGGAGTAGCCATGAGCACCTACCTGTGGGAGCCGTTCGCTGCCTTCGGTCGGCTGGACCGCGAGTTCCACGAGATCGTCCGCCGCAGCTGGGATGCCTCCGAGCGGGCGCGGGCGCCTCGCCTCGGCTTCGCTCCGTTGGCGGACGTGGTTACCGAGGGCAACGACGTCGTTGTTCACCTCGAGCTTCCCGGTGCCGACATCGAGAAGGACGTCGCGGTCGAGCTGGAGCGCGGCCGGCTGGTCATCCGCGGTGAGCGCGCCGACGGCCGTGAGAGTGACAACGGGCACGTCGTCGTGCGGGAACGCCGGTACGGTGCCTTCCACCGCGAGTTCAACCTGCCGGAGGGAGTGGGTGCCGACCAGATCTCCGCGACCTACGACAAGGGCGTGCTCTCGGTCCGGCTCGCGGGCGCGCTCGCACCCGCCTACGGGACGCGCATCCCGGTCAGCCCGGGCGCGTCCTCGGTGCTGCCGAGCGCCGGGCCGGCTGACAGCTCGGAGAGCCACTCGGACGAGCCAGGGCACACGCCGACGGTCGAGGGCTGACGGTCGAGGGCTGAGACGGACGCCGGCCACTGACCGCGGGTGGTTGACCGCGGCGGCGGCCTGCCGCCCGGTGGCGCCGGGCCGGTCCGCGGCGCCACCGGACCGGCTCATCACCGAGCTGTCACCGCCGTGCCGCGGCCGGGTCTTTCCGTTCCGTGGCGCGGCGGTCAGTCCGTCCGGGTATCCCGGGTGCCCGCCTCCGGGGCGTCCGGGCTGGTGGCGTCCGGGCCGGGGGTGTCCGGGCCGGCGCGGTGACGGCCTGCCGCGTCCGGCTCCGCCGCGGTTCGTCCCGCTTCCATCCGTCCCGGGCTGCCCGGCGCGCGGCGTCGGGTGCCGGCCGCCCGCGGTGGGGACGGAGGCGGGACCATCGGGCCGATGTCGCCGTCCGGTGCCTCGTCGAGGTCGACGATCACCGGCGCGTGGTCGGAGGTGCCCGTGCCCTTGCGGGCCTGCCGGTCGACCCACACCGCGCGTACCCGGTCGAGCAGGTTGTCGCTGGCGAGGAGAAGATCGATGCGTATGCCCATGTTCTTCGGGAACATCAGCGCCCGGTAGTCCCAGTAGGTGAAGACCTGCTCGTCCGGCCAGCGTCTGCGCATGACGTCGACCAGGCCGAGGCCGGTCAGCTCATGCAGCGCCCGCCGCTCGGCGTCGGTGACGTGCGTGGCGCCGGCGAAGGCGGCGGGATCCCAGACGTCGGCGTCGGTCGGAGCGATGTTGAAGTCGCCGCAGGCGATCACCGGGGCGGCCGGGAGGACCTTTTCGACGGACGCGCGAAGCGCGGCGAGCCAGGTGAGCTTGTACGCGTAGTGCGGGTCGTCGACCGCGCGTCCGTTCGGCACATACAGTGACCAGATCCGGATGCCGCCGCAGGTCGCGGCCAGTGCTCGCGGCTCGGGCGCGGGAAAGCCCGGGCCGTCCACGAGCCCGGCCTCGACGTCGTCGAGCCCGAGCCGGGAGAAGATCGCGACGCCGTTCCAGCGTCCGTCACCGTGATGGGCGACGCGGTAACCGCGCCGGAAGAGATCCTCGTCGAAGAGCTCGAGGAAGGCCGCGTCGGAGAGCTTGGTCTCCTGGAGGCACACGACGTCCGGCTGGGCCCGGTCCAGCCATTCGATCAGACGGGCCTGCCGTGCCTTCGCCGAGTTGATGTTCCAGGTTGCCACCCGCACAGCATCCGACGTTAGTCCGTCGACACCGGCGCCGACGACAGTGGTGCCCGTGGACCGGTGTCCGTGGACCGGTGCCCGTGGACCGGTGTCCGGTGTGTGGCGCGCGTGGCGCGTGGCGCGCGGCCCGCGGTCCGGTGCGCGGGCTGGTGGCCGGTGCCGGCGGACAGATCGTCCCCGATCGCTACGATCGGCTGGGACACCGTCCGCGACAGCGCCGCTCACGATGCCGCCCGCTGTGCCGCCAACGTGTGCCGCCAACGACCGCCGGTTGCGAGGGCGCCAGGAGCCGGCGGCCTGCCGAACGTCAGGAGGAAGACCGGATCATGCCCACCACGGCTCCCGACCACACCCGTCCTCCCGGTCACACCCGTCCTCCCGGTCACATCTGGCCTTCCGGTCACATCTGGCCTTCCGGCCACGCTCAGGCTTCCGGCCGAGCCAGGCTTCCCGGGCGTGCCCGGCGCGGCCGGGCGGTCGGCGCGCTGGCCGGCACGGCCGCCGCAGTGGTGATGGCCGTCGGCCTGGCTGGCTGCGGCGCGGTGTCCGAAGAGACCAGGCGAGCCGGCACCGACGCGCTCTGCTCGCAGATCGAGGCCCGGACGGCGGACGTGCGCGCGAGCGTGGACGTGGCCCGGCTGGTCGCCCTGACGGTCCGCGATCTCGCGCCGGACGGGAACGTCCGACAGCTCGCCGACCAGGTGTCGCGCGACCCCGGGAATCTTGAGCTCCGGGGGCAGCTCGCCGACTGGATCGACAACAGGTGCTCAGGGTAACCAGTGCTGACAGCGGCCGATGCCCACGGCGATCAGCCGTCTACGGTAGTTGATCAGTAAGTATCCGTGGCGGTCAGAGCCTTCGTGGCAGCCGGCCGGCCGGCCGGTTCCGCGGTTTTCGCGCTGGACGTCCGCCCTGGTTGGGCTCGGGTTGGTTCGCGCTGGGACGAATGCTGTTGAAGCGCTGTTGATGGCCGGGCCGCTCGTGCGACCATCAGGGCCGTGACCATACCGACCACGCCAACCACACCGGAGAGACCAGCCACACCGCAGAGCGTGTCCCAGGTCGAGGACCTGGTCCTGCTGGAACAGGCCGGGCAGGAACTGGATCTTCTGTTCTTCTGGGGTCACCGGTCACCGCGCGGTGGTGCCCGCGGCGTCGGTACGGGATGCCTGAGCCAGTGGTGGCCGTCCGCCTTCACTGTGAACGGGGTGCGTTACCCCACGGCCGAGCACTTCATGATGGAAGGCAAGGCCCGGTTATTCGGCGATCTTGTTGCCGCGCGGGGCGTTCTCGCCACTTCCGACCCCGCCGCCGCGAAGAAGCACGGGCGGCAGGTCCGCGGCTTCGACGAGACGGTGTGGAACGAGCACTGCTTCGACATCGTGGTCCAGGGCAATGCGGCGAAGTTCTCCCAGCATCCGTCGCTGCGCAACTACCTGTTCGGCACGGGGGACCGCATCCTGGTGGAGGCGAGCCCGCTGGACCGGGTGTGGGGCATCGGCCTGGCCGCCGACGACAGCCGCGCCCACCAGCCCTCGGCCTGGCCCGGGCGCAACCTGCTCGGCTTCGCCCTCATGCGCGTACGCACCATGCTCCGCGACGCCGAGTCCCGCGACTCCGCACCATGATCGCACCCCTCCCCGCCCCCCACGTGTCCCTTTTCGTGGGAACGAGCACGTAAGTGGTTAACGAGTGTGTAAGTGGTTGCTGGGACAGCCACTTACACACTCGTTCGCATGGGCTGAACTCGGAGCGTGGGGACGGTGGGGTTGCTGGTCGGATGGGGTTGCCGGTGGGGTGGTGTGTGGTGCGCACTGGTCGGGGGTCAGTACCTCGGACGCCTTCGGGATCACCCCGCATGGGGGTAGCCGGACGGCTTACGAAGCGGATCAGAGCTGGTCGACGGCGGTGACGCGCAGGACGGCGGTGCCGGCCTCGTCGGAGGCGGCGAGGTCGGCCTCGGCGCTGATGCCCCAGTCGTGGTCGCCGGCCGGGTCGGCGAAGATCTGCCGCAACGCCCAGCGGCCCGGCTCGATGTTGATGATCAGGAATCCGGGGCCGCGGGCGTCGGGGCCGGTCCCGATCTCGTCGTGGAGGTCGAAGTACGGCCGCAGCGCACCCGCCCACCGGTCGGCGTCCCAGCCCGCGTCCGCGTCGAGCGCGCCGAGGTCGTCGTAACGCCGCAGCGCGGCCAGCTCCACCCGGCGGAACAGCGCGTTGCGGACGAGCACCCGGAACGCGCGGACGTTGGCGGTGATCGCGGGGGGCGCCGGGGGTGCGGCGTC
>NZ_CEVIVC010000124.1:8804-14576 GCF_982290645.1 Protofrankia sp. CiP1_Cm_nod4 | reverse complement strand
CACCTGTCGTCCGGCGTGTTCGGCCGGGCGTCCCCGGCGGGGGCGGGCGGCGGCGCGGAGCCACCGCCTGTCGCGGCCACCCCCGGCGGCCTGCCGTTCATCAGGGCTTCGGACGGCCTGCCGTTCACCGGGCCGCCGCCGCTCGCGGCGGTGCCGCGGTTCGCCGTGTTCCCGCCACTCACCGAGTTCCCGCGGTTCGCCGTGTTCCCGCCACCCACCGGGTTCCCGCGGTTCGCCGCGTTGCTGCCGTTCACCGGGCTGCCGCCGCTCGCGGCGCTGCCGCCGCTCGCGGCGCTGCCGCCGTTCGCCGTGTTGCCGTCACCCACCGCGTTCTCACCGGTTGCCGGGGTGTCGTCGTTCACGGGGCCGGTGTGGTTCACCGGGTGGCCGTGGCGCGGCGGGCCGCCGTCCACCGGGTTCTGCTCGGGGTCCTGTCCGGACGGGCCTGCGGCGATCTGGCCGGTGGCCGATGTGGCTATTGGTGTTGTTACTGTCGGTATTGACGTCGGTGTCGACTGTTCCGGCTGCCCGGACCGGTCCGGCTGGGTGGACGGCCGTGCCGGCCCGGACGGCTCGGCCGTGGCCGTGTCGGCGGCGGGCGGCTGGTCGGCTGCCGTGTCCCGTGCTGTGCTGGTGTTCTGGCTGGTGCTCCGGCCGGAGTCCTCGGCGCCCACGGAGCGGGCGGTGACAGCAGCCACCGTGACACCCCCGTCCCGATCGACTACTCGCCTTACCGAAATACAGACTCCACAGTAACCCTCAGTAATGCAAGTGGACTCCCGAGGGGGTGATCGGTGCGGACGGGAGTTTGATGACACCTGCGGGCAGGCGCCCGCGATGACTGCCCTGAAGATCTCGCCGTACTCCGTCGGCGATGTGACATCCCTGAGCCGGGCGGGCCAGGTAACCTCGCCCGGTGCCTGCGCTCGTGCTGATCGGTGCCCAGTGGGGCGATGAAGGCAAGGGGAAAGCGACCGACCTGCTCGGCGGTGCGGTCGACTTCGTCGTCCGGTATCAGGGGGGTAACAATGCCGGACACACCGTTGTCATCGGCGCGGAGAGCTATGCCCTGCACCTGATCCCCAGCGGCGTGCTGCGCGCGGACTGCGTGCCGGTGATCGGTAACGGCGTTGTCGTGGATCCCGGCGTCCTGCTCCAGGAGATGGACGGGCTCACCGCCCGCGGCATCGACGTGTCCCGACTGCTGATCAGCGCGAACGCACATCTGATCATGCCTCACCACCGGGCGCTCGATAAAGTCACCGAACGTTATCTCGGCAAGGCGCGGATCGGCACCACCGGCCGCGGCATAGGCCCGACCTACGGCGACAAGATCGCCCGGACCGGCATCCGCGTCCAGGACCTGCTCGACCCCGGGATCTTCCGGGCGAAGCTGGAGCTGGCGCTGCGGGAGAAGAACCAGATCCTGACCAAGATCTACAACCGGCGCGCCCTCGAGGTGGACAAGGTCGTCGACGAGTACAGCGTGTACGCGCAGCGGCTCGGGCCGCACATCGCCGACACCGGCCTCGTGCTCGACAGGGCGTTACGGGACGGCCAGGTCGTGCTCCTGGAAGGCTCCCAGGGCACCCTCCTCGACGTCGACCACGGGACCTACCCTTTCGTCACGTCGTCGAACCCGACCGCGGGCGGGGCCGCGGCCGGCTCGGGCATCGGGCCGACAAGGATCACCCGGGTGATCGGCATCTGCAAGGCGTACACGACCAGGGTCGGCTCCGGGCCGTTCCCGACCGAGCTCACCGACAAGGTCGGCGACGAGCTGCGCGCCGTCGGCGGCGAGTTCGGCGTGACCACCGGCCGGGCCCGGCGCACCGGCTGGTTCGACGCGGTGATCGCCCGCTACGCGGTGCGCGTGAACGGGCTGACCGACCTCTTCCTGACCAAGCTGGACGTGCTCTCCGGCTTCGACCGGGTACCGGTCTGCGTGGCGTACGACGTCCACGGGGTGCGGCACGACGAGATGCCGATGACGCAGACCGAGTTCCACCACGCCCGGCCGATCTACGAGGAGCTGCCCGGCTGGGGCGAGGACATCTCCCAGGCGTCGTCGTTCGACGATCTGCCGAAGGCCGCCCGCGACTACGTCAGGACGCTTGAAGAACTGGCCGGCGTGCCGGTGGCGGCCGTCGGGGTCGGCCCCGGCCGGAACCAGACGATCTCCATCCGTGACCTCGTCTGACTGACCGGCCCGACCGGAGGCAACACGGCCATGGCGGTACGGCCACGGCGTTGCGGTCGCGACAGTTCCCCGCGCAGCGGCTTCCGCGCGGGACCGGGACCGCTCCAGCCGATCGCCCTGCCGCCCTGCCGCCCTGGCGGGCGAGCGCCCGTGGTTCCCGCGCGTGACCGGGATGTCCCGGGTGGGAACCGGGATGGCCTCTTGAAGATCAAAAAAATTGTTCCGTATGATGACCGACATCCTCAGCCGCCTACCGCCGAAGTGGCCACGGACGTGGCATGCTCAGGCTCGGCCAACAGCCGATCTTCCGCTCGGCCGGCCGCCCGGTGTGCTTCCGCCCGCGCGGGGCCGAGCCGAGCGGGGACAGCCGTAGGTGTGGGAGTGTTCCGTATCACCCTTCGTTCGCATCGTGGAGGTACGCAATGAAGCGTTTCGCGCTGATCGCCCTGCTGGCCGCGGTCGCCGGTGGCGGTTTCCTCATCCGCAGGCGGAGCAGGCAGGACGTCTGAGCGCGGGCTCGTCTGCCGCCGTGAACCCATCCGCTGCCGCGAGGGCGACCGTTCGTGACAACAGGTGGGTGCGGCGAGGAGCCGTCACCGGGGCCGCTGTTGCAGCGGCCACCACGCCGAGGCGGGCGCAGCGGCCAGTACGGCGAGGAGGCCGCCCCATGGCCCCAAGGGCTGCCGCGGCAACGGACACCATGGGCGGGGACACCATGGAGGAGGACGAGGTGGCCGGGCGTATGACCGGCGTCCGCCGCGGCCGGCTGTGCCCGGTCGCGTGGCCATGCTGATGACCTCCAGATCGCTGATCTCCAGCGGCCCCGGGATCCCGGATGTCCTGCGGGAGTCCCGGGGCGGCTGATCGGCCACTGCGCTGATCGTCGTCGGGCGCGGGCCGATGTGGGCCTTGGCGGTGCCGCGTCGGCGAGAAGCCCGCACCAGATGCCGTTCGTGGAACAGGCCGATCGCGAAACAAGCCGAGGTGGGTCCTGATGGTGCGTACGGCGGCCCCGATGTCAGCCCCCTCGCAGGCTGTCCGCGAACGCGGATCTTGTGCGTGCCGTGCCGTGCCGTGCCGTGGTAAAGCGGTAATGACGTCCGCCTGACGTCGACCGGCCCCTGGCCACGACCGACCGGCCGACTGTCAGGTCTCGCCCCGCCACGAATGCGGGCCGTCCTCGGTGGTGGCCCCGGAGCGTCTCCAGCGGAGACGGGTCACTATCCGCGACCGTCCGCGCAGGCCATGATCTGGACGAGTCTGTCGTTGTGCACGCTTTTCGGCCGCAAAAGCGTGCACAACGACAAACATACGGCGATCTTCTCCGCTCACCGGCAGCCGGTAGCGGCGTCCGGTGACATATGCCATCGATGGTGTACCACGCATGGTCACCCGGCCGGCGCTTTATGCGCCGGTCCGCGCGTCCGGATCCCGCTTCGGTCCGGAATCCTCCCGGCGCTGGTGATGAACATGTTGCTGCGGCCGGCGCCGATCACTTTACCGCGCACAGCTGTGTGACCCACGCCGGTCGGCATTGTTTTCGACATGTTTCGGCTTGTACATCGGGACGTACCGGCTGCGCACCGTCGCCGCTTCGTGATGTCCGTAAACTCGGCCGGGCCCGGGTATGCTCGAGTTCGTGCACCGCTATGATGTCGACAGCGAGATTCTGACGCAGGCCGTCGTCAACTATGCGCGGGAGCGACTACGCCTCAGCCCCGTTCCCCTGGACGGTACCCGCTCGCGCGCGGAGCTGACCGCCGCGGTGGGGGAGACAATAACCTCGGACGGTATCGGTGGCGTCGAGGCGCTCCGGGTTTTCGACGAGCTCCTCTCCCAGGCGTGTATTTCGGTCGACCACCCCCGCAACCTCTCGTTCATACCGGCGGCGCCCACCAGGGCGGCGATACTTTTCGACCTCGTCGTCGGGGCTTCGTCCGTATACGCGGGGAGCTGGCTGGAGGGTGCCGGCGCCGTGTACGCGGAAAACCAGGCACTGCGCTGGCTGTCCGATCTCGCCGGTTTTCCGCCCGAGGCCGGTGGGGTCTTCGTCCAGGGCGGGACGATCGGGAACCTCTCCGCGCTCGTCGCGGCCAGGTACCGGATGCGGACGCGGGACGGCGCCACCCGGCGTGGCGGCCGGCCCGCCGTGTGGCGTATCGCCTGCGGTGCCGAGGCGCACTCCTCGCTCGAGACCGCCGCCCGGGTCATGGGCGCGGAGCTCCTGGTGGTCCCGGCGGACGCCGAGGGCCGTCTCACCGGCCCCGCGCTGGCCCACGCCCTGGACAAGGCGGATCCCGACGTCCGCGACAGCGTGTTCGCCGTCGTGGCGACGGCCGGCACCACCCAGTTCGGCATTGTCGACGACATCCGCGGAATTGTCGACACGGCCCATGAACGGGGCCTGTGGGCGCATGTCGACGGGGCGTACGGGCTGGCCGCGCTGGCCGCAGAACCGGTCCGTCATCTCTTTGCCGGAATAGCCGACGCGGATTCTTTCATTGTCGATCCGCACAAATGGCTGTTCGCTCCGTTCGACGCCTGCGCGCTGATCTACCGGGAACCGGCGCTGGCCCGCGCGGCACACGCCCAGAAAGCGGGCTATCTGGAGGTCCTCGAAACCGCTGACGACTGGAACCCCGCGGACTACGCGATCGGTCTCTCACGGCGTGCGCGCGGCCTGCCCTTCTGGTTCTCACTGGCTACGCACGGTACCCGCGCCTACGGTGCCGCCGTGGAGAAGTCACTGGCCACCGCCCGGGCCGCGGCTGATCAGATAAGGGCACTGCCCTACGTGGAGCTCGTGCGTGAGCCGCAGCTTTCCGTAGTGGTCCTGCGCCGCCTGAACTGGACACCGGAAAACTACTACGAGTGGACGGAGAAACTGTTGCGGACGGGTTTTGCCTTTGTCACCCCGACCGTCCACGAGGGGGAGACGGTGACCCGTTTCGCGATCGTCAACCCGTGCACCGAACCGTCCGACATCGCCGCCATCCTCGGCAGCATGGCCTGACGGCATGGCCTGACGATATGGCCTGACGATATGGCCTGACGGCATGGCCTGACGGAACACGGCATGCCCCCGACCGCCCTGCTTCCGGCAGCTCACCGCGCCTACCGCCGCGACCACAGCCCGGAGCCGGGCCTCGAAGACAACTGAGACCGGACCGGCGACGGAGCCGGCAACGGACGGATCGCCCGGGGCGTGCGCCCATGGACTGCCGTGTGCGGATGCCAGGCGCTGCGCGCCGGGGGTTTCCCGTGGAGGCCTGCGGGGGCTCGGCCCCCGCGGCTGGCATAAAGCCATCCGCCCATGGTGCGCCAGCACATGGGTACCCAAGGATGGCGGTGGAGGTGGGATTTGAACCCACGGAGGGGTTGCCCCCTCACACGCTTTCGAGGCGTGCGCCCTCGGCCACTAGGCGACTCCACCGTTTGTCAGCTTACTGGATGCCGTGGTGGGGCGGAGCGGCGCGTCCCCGCCAGCCCGGCCCCGTACCCGCCGGCGGCCCGCGCTGCCCCGGCCTGGCTGCCCGTCCTGACAGCCAGGCGTCCTGACAGCCGCCGACGGA
>NZ_CEVIVC010000124.1:0-8706 GCF_982290645.1 Protofrankia sp. CiP1_Cm_nod4 | reverse complement strand
ACGGTGGCGCGGTTCGTGTTTTCCGGATCGTGGTTCCGTGCCGCTCGGTTCGTGATCAGGATGGCGGCCGGTTCCGGCGGGCCGCGAAGAAGTCCGCCAGCAGGCGCGCGCACTCCTGTTCCCGCACGCCCGTGACCACCTCGGCGCGGTGGCGGAGGCGTGGGTCGCGGACGGTGTCCCACAGCGAGCCGGCGGCGCCTGCCTTGGGGTCGTACGCGCCGTAGACGAGGCGGCCCACCTGGGCCAGGAGCAGCGCGCCCGCGCACATCGCGCACGGCTCCAGGGTGACGACCAGGGTCGTCCCGGGCAGCCGCCAGGTGCCGGCATGTGCCGCGGCGGCGCGCAGCGCCACGACCTCGGCGTGGGCGGTCGGGTCCCGCTCGGCCTCGCGGGCGTTGCGGCCCCGGCCGATGATCGTTCCGTCGGCGTCGGCGACCACGGCGCCGACCGGGACGTCCCCGGTTGTCAGGGCCCGCCGCGCCTCTGCCAGGGCGGCGCCCATCAGCGCGGCGAGGCCGGGCGTGCCCGGGTGGGGGAGGCCCCCCATGTCAGCTCCCGATCTCGTCCAGGATGTCGGCGCAACCGGCACGCTCGCTGATCGCCGTCACCACGTCCGCCGGCAGGAGGCCCTCTTCCGTGATCAGTTCGAGTAGCGTGTCGGCGTCCGTGCCGAGATCGGCGAGCAGGTCGAGGTCACCGACGGGCTGTCCGCCGGCCGGTGTGTCGTCGGAGTCGTCGTCGAGGCCACGCCGGCCCACCGGTGGCAGCGCGCTGGCGAAGAGCCGGTCGGCGAGGGCCGAGGTGAACAGCACCCGGTGGTCGGACAGGAACACCCGTGGGTCGCTGATGTCGCCTTCCACCCGCACGATGCCCAGGTACTCGTCATCCTCCTCGACGAAGGCGACGGCGAGCTCGGGGGAGATGTCGTGCAGCAGCTCCGCAAGTATGTCAAGGTCGTCGATGTTGTCGAGGTCGATCTCATGCGCGCTCCAGCGTCCGCGGATGCGGCCGATGGCGCTGGCTTTCTGGGTCACCGAGTTCTCCCACGGTCTTGTGTCGCGTCCATACCAACTCCGAGTGCCCACCCGGCGGCCACTGGCTCCGAGCGTCCGCCCGGCGCCGGCGGCCCGCGGTCCCCGGCCGGGCCGCATCCCCGCCCGGGCCGCTTGTCACGACGGGGCACAGCGGTAGCGGTCCCTACGGACCGGCTGCTCGGTCCATGACGGCCGTCCGCTCGCGTCACCCTGCCGTACCCTGCTCTGTCCCGCCCGGACAGTGATGTCCCGCCCGCGACGCACCCCTGTCGTGCCTGCCTTTGCCGTACCTGCCCCGATGGGGCGCGCCCTTGCCGGACATGCCTGGTGGACAGCCGTCCGGCGCACGTCTTATCACACCTCGTACCACACTCGTACCCCGCCTGTTCGCCACTGCCCGGAGGATGTTCCGAGGCCGCTCTGGAGCTGGTCCGGGACCGACATGGGACGGGTATGACGGGGTGTCGGTCACCGGCGCGGCGGCCCGTGGCACGCTGGGGAGGCGATGAGCACACCCTTCCCGCGCCGGTTCTCCGCCCGCACCCGTGCCGCCCTTGCTGTGGAGAAACTCGCGTCCTCGGCTTCCCGCCAGCTGGGACGCGGATCCGGTGAGATGATCGGCGGCAAGCTTGCCCTGCGGGTCTCCCCGGAGATCCTGTCCGAGGTCGCGGCCGGGCAGCTGGTGGCCTGCGTCAGCGGGACCAACGGCAAGACCACGACCACCCGGCTGCTGGCCCGCGCGCTGGGCACGCTCGGCCCGGTCCGCAGCAACAGCGGTGGCGCCAACATGGCGGCGGGCGTGCTGGCCGCCCTGTCCAAGCCGCCCTACGACGCGGCCGCCGCGCTCGAGGTGGACGAGATCTGGCTGCCCAAAGTGGCCAGGCAGATCCAGCCCCGCGCGGTCATCCTGCTCAACATCAGCCGTGACCAGCTCGACCGGTCGAACGAGACCCGGCGGATCGCGAGCCTCTGGCGTGATCTCGGCGCCGAGCTGCCCGGCGCGACCGCGATCGCCAACGCCGACGACCCGCTGGTGGCCTGGGCCGCCGCCGGCTGGTCGAACCAGGTCTGGGTGTCGGCGGGCCAGAACTGGACGGCGGACGCGATGGTGTGCCCGCAGTGCGCCAGCCTGCTGCACCGCAACGCCACGGGCTGGTGGTGCGGCTGCGGGCTGGCCCGGCCTGAGCCCCTTGTCTCGGTCACCGGGCCGCACGAGCTGCTCTGGTTCGGCCGTCACCTCACGGCGTCGATCGACCTGCCCGGCCGGGTGAACCTCGGCAATGCGGCGATGGCCGCCGCGGCGGCGAAGCTCTTCGGGGTCGAGGTCGAGCAGGCGCTGGCCGCGATGACCGGCCTTGAGGACGTCCAGGGCCGCTACCAGGAGGTCGAGCTCGGCGACTCCGGTACCCGCGGGCGGCTGCTGCTGGCGAAGAACCCGGCCGGCTGGGTGGAGATGATGGAGCTGCTCAACAGCACGCCCACCCGGCCGGTGATCGTTGACTTCAACGCGCAGACCGCTGACGGGCGTGACCCGTCGTGGATCTGGGATGTCCCGTTCGAGCGGCTGCGGGGCCGGCGGGTGCTGGTCACCGGTGGGCGCAAGGAGGACATGAGCGTCCGGCTGGCATACGCGGAGATCCCGCACACGGTCCATCCCGATGCCGAGAGCGCGGCGGCGGTTCTGGACGAGAAGATCGTCGATGTGGTCGCGAACTACACCGCCTTCCGCGACATCCTGGGGCGGGTCGCCCCGGTGAGGACGAACAGTTGACCAAAAAGGTGACCAAAAAGGTGACCATCCACGGTGACATGACCGGGGCCGCGGCATGAGCCGGGAGTCGGCGACCCGGATCGCCCTGATCTACCCGGAGCTGCTCGGGACGTACGGCGACGGCGGCAACGCGACCGTGCTGGCGCAGCGGCTGCGCTGGCGTGGCCTGCCGGCCGAGGTGATCGGCGTCCCGGCCGGGGAGCCGGTGCCGGCCGGCTGCGACATCTATCTGCTCGGCGGCGGTGAGGACGAGCCGCAGGTGCTGGCCGCCGAGGGGCTGCGCCGCAACAGCGCGATCGCGCACGCGGTGGCCCAGGGCGCGGCCGTGCTCGCGGTGTGCGCCGGATACCAGGTGATCGGTGCGTCCTTCCCCGCCGGTGAGGGCCGTATCCACGACGGCCTGGGCCTGGTGGACGTGGAGACGCGACGCTCGTTCGAGCAGCCGGTGCCGCCACGCGCGGTCGGTGACATCGTCGTCGAGCCCGTCCCCGAGCTCGAGCTGCCGTTGCTGCTCGGCTACGAGAACCACGGGGGACGTACCCGGGCACTGCCCAACGGGCACGGCCGGCCGCTCGGGATCGTGCGCAAGGGGGTCGGTAACGGTACCCCGGACCACACCGACGGTGTCGTGGACGGCCGTGTGATCGGTACCTACCTGCACGGTCCGGTCCTCGCGCAGAACCCGGCCCTGGCCGACCTGCTGTTGTCCTGGGTGCATGGCTGGCTGCCGGAACTGGCCGGCCCGCCGGAGACGGAGGTGCTGCGCCAGGCACGCCTGCACGCCCTGGACGTCCATGCCTGACCCGGGGCCGGGCGGCCGCGGGGAACCTTCGGTGGGCGCGGGAAGCAGCCGGGGGGCCTGCGCCCGGACGCGGGGGGAGCGGCCTGTCGCCCGGTGCCCGGCCGTCGGCCGTCAGTCCGTCCTGACGGCCGGCGGGGTGGCGGGTGCGGGACACGGCTCGTCGTGCTGCGGCGGCAGATGGGCGCGGTCGTGTTCGGCGATCGCCACGTTCAGCCGGCTCAGCAGCGCGCCGAAGACACCGAGTTCCTCCTGGTCCCAGGTGCGTACCAGGGTATTGATTTTTTCTACCCGTGCGGAGCGGGTGGCGAGGTAGCGTTGCTGGCCGCGGGTGCTGAGTCTCACCAGCGTCGCCCGCCGGTCGCTGGGATCGGTGGCGCGTTCCACCAGCCCGGCCGTGACAAGCGCGGCGATCTGGCGGCTCACCGTGGAGATGTCCAGGGCGAACACCGTGCCCAGGGTGGTCAGCCGTACGGCGCCGTGTTCGTGGATGTGGCTGAGCAGCAGGTAGGCGGAGCGGTCCAGAACCGTCCCGGACTCGCCGGCGATGGCCATCCGGAAGCGTTCGGCGCGCCGGCCGAACACCGACAGCTCGTGTTCAATCTTGATCAGTCGATGGTCGAGTTCCTGACCACTGTCCACTTCGGCCTCACCCCTGTTCCGGCAGCCGTATGCCCCGCAATCCGATGTTGTCGAGATTCTGGTGGATACACCACGTCAACGAACGAGCCGTGCCGTGGTTGCCGTACCGGACATGCCTGTTTGACTACTTTTAGTAGTCAATCGGTATCGCAAGCTGACTGGGTGTGAGACAGCGCACTCCGGGTGGCCCCGACTTGCCCGCGACGCGAGGCGAATCTGCCGAATCGACGGCTCCTGGTGTGGTTCGGTTGTCTCGTGGTGTCGAATCCGCTGAAAGCCGGGAAACAGCTATGGGCCAAGAACCGCAAGCGGGTGCTGATCATCGGTGCCGTGCTCGTGGTCGCCTGGATCTACGTGTCTCGCTCGGGTAGCCCGGATACCGAGCGGGCGAAGATACCGGCGGGGTACGCCTCCGCCGAACGCGAGCTCGCCGTTCATGCCGACGCCGACCCCGGCAAGCCCCTGCCGCTGGTCCTCGTCCTGCATGACAACAACAGCGACGCGGCTGCGATCGAAAAGATCACCGAAGCCTCGACGCTTGCCGACCGGCAGCACTTCGCCGTGGTCTACCCGGAAGCCGTGGACGGCGAATGGAGGTTGGACGACCCCCGGGGCGCGGACGTGCAGTACCTGCGTGACGTCGTGCGCTACGTGTCGGAGAAGCGGTCGAAGATCGACCAGTCCAAGATCTACATCTGGGGTCTTGGCGAAGGTGGGCGGGCCGCCCTCACGATTGCCTGCGGGGCGCCTGACAACAACCTGAAGTTCGCCGCCGTCGCGGTGGTGGGGCCGGTCGGGCAGGTCCCGAACTGCCCGTCGGGAACCCATGTCCAGCATGTCGACGGGACGTGGGACAAGCAGGTCACGCGCAGCCTGTGGGACTTCTCCAGGAAGCCCAAGGCGTAGGAGCGGGCATCCGGGGTTGGGAGGCCCGCGGAGAAGGCGTCTGATGAGGTTCCAGCCTCGGCCGCGCATCCGGTCGGTGGGAGAGGGCGGCTCCCGCCGACCGGCCGGACTGTGGGGGGGGTCCAGTACGACCGGCCGACGGAAGCCTCTTGTTCCGCCGGGCTTTCCGAGCTGGGGGGGTTGGCTCGGTCCAACCAGCGGAAGTCATCATCGCGGGATGCCGCGGAGCGCCGCCAGGCCGGTGTCGACGTCGACAAGATCGACCTGGCGGCAAGGTTCACGCACAATCGGAGGGGGAGGCCGCGCGGGAACCCGCCTGTGAATTGTTTCTACAGTATATTGGTTGCCACTACGCGAAGCCGCGTACTGACAGCCGGATGTGGACGCGGGCTGACCGGTTCGCTCAGAAAACCCGGCCGACGGAATATGACGTGGTATAGATGGCCCTCAGCGAGACGACATCACCTGACTTGGGTGCCACCCACATCTTACCATCGCCCGCATAAATACCGACGTGGTAGATGTTACCTGGTGCGCCGTAGAAAATCAGGTCACCTGGCTGCTTGTTGTACTGCGATATCCTGGTGGTCGCCTCGTACTGTCCCTCGGCGGTGCGGGGGATGTTGCGTCCCAGCTGCTTGAAGACGTACTGGACCAGTCCTGAGCAGTCGAACGTGTAGGGGCCCTCAGCGCCATAGACGTAGGGCTTCCCGGCCTGCTGGGCCGCGAGATACACCGCCCGTTCACCCAGCGAGCTGGCGGCCGCGAGCGCGCCCGAGATGGCGTTGCTCATGGTCGGGGCATCGAGGCCAGTGATCTGGGGAGAGCGCTGCACGGGCGGGGTGTTGGGAATCACGGTCAACGTGCCGACGTTCGTCGACCGTGTCGAGCGCAGGGCGTCGGTCCCGTCGAAAATCGCAGTGATCTGCGTGGTGGTGAGAACCTTCGCGGTGTAGCTGGTGAAGCCCTGCTCGTTGGTGTAGAGGTGCTTGAAGGTGGCCCATCCCTCCGGCAGCTTCACCTGGACCTTGACAAGCTGATTGACCAGCGGTGCGTGGGTGACCGCGTCCTCGAGGGAGAACCCCATCTCCACCGGCTGGTCGGCCTTCACGGAGACGTCCGGATTCGTGACTTTGAGCACGACGCCGTTCTTGGGATGCAGGTCGGTCTGGTTGAGTACCTGGCTGGTGACCGATCCGGAACCACCCGTGGACAGCGGATTGATGGTCGAGGTGCGCAGGTTGGCCAGTGACGCCTGGCTGCCGAACTGTGATCCAAGCGTTATCGGCGAGGTGACGGAGGCATCGTCGGAGTTCGAGTCGGCCGTGGCGCATCCGGCCAGGGCGACACCGGACACCGCGACGGTACCGGTGGTCACCACGGCGACAGCGGCCCGGGCTCGCGAGCGGCCCGTTCCGGGCTGCGGCGCGGGCGCGCGATGCCGGCCGCGTGCCGGACGGTCGACGTGCCGGTCGATCGGGTGCTGGCGGGACGACGGCGCAGCCGCCTGCGACGAACGCGATCGTACTGCTGGATCAGGCTGCACATCATGCGCAGACAAGGTTGTGATCCTTCCCGTTCGCCTGCGAGGTGAGCTGTCGGGTTCGGGCTGGGCTGCCCGGTGGGTCGCGCGACCATCGCGCTGCACACTTCACCCCGAGGGCGACACCGCGGTTCGATGCCGTCCGGTGGAGGATGGGTCCCCCGCTCCTGCCCTGGTGACGACTCGGAGGGAACACCGGGACCGTGGGCAGGATTCGGCAGTTCGGCCCGGTGCGTCGTGACGTCGGCGCGAGACTAGTTCATACGGATGGCGCTAGTAAACACTAGTCCCTCACAACTACCCCAAGTAGTTGTATGAAGTGTCATAACCGGCTCTTCTACCCCATCCTCCTTCGCCGGCCGGGGCGGCGCCGGGTGCGACCGGCTGGCTTGTGGCCTTCGGTCGCCCGACTGACGTGCCGCTTTCCGTGACTTGCGGGATGCGGAGGATGACAATACGCCATAGCGGCGACAGACGGTCGACCAGGAGCCTTCGAGTACAGATAGTGAGCAATACTGCTACGTTAAGTAGCGATCAAGGCTGCCCATTGGCGGTACTCTGCTCTTTTTGCGAAAATTGTCCGATTGGTTGATGCCGAGTTGTCGGCCTTCTGACGCGTGTCGGAATGTGACGTCGTACTCTGGCAGTGCCTCGTCCGGATCGGTCCTTCCAGGTCAGTCACGTGATCAGGGCAGCGTGACGGATGATCAGGAATCGTGCCGATGCTCCCCGGGGAGGCGCTCGCCATGACGCGGTCCGCGTCGGGGTCCGTGCCGGACGGGCGTGGTGTGCGCCAGCCGGACGCGCCCGCCTCCCGGCCGCGTCCTCGCCGGGTGGGCGTTGTTGTGATTGGCGCGGGTGTCGCGGGCCTGGTGGCCGCGGTCGTGCTGGCTCGTCGGGGTATCGACACGCTCGTGCTCGAGGCCGCCAGTCGGGCCAGGGTGGAAAGCCGTCCACGCGCCGGGCTGCTCGGGCCGGCGGCGGTGGACGCCCTGGAGCGCAACGGGCTCGCCGACGGCCTGCGAGCCGAAGGTGTGCCGCACCACGACTGTGAGTTCCGACATCGTCGCAGAGCGTTTGTCGTCGAGTATGCTCGCCATGCGGGCGGACGCCACCACGTTGTCTACCCGCAGCAGAAGCTTGTCGCCGACCTGGTTGCCGCCTACCTTGCCGCGGGTGGCGTCATCGAGTTCGGCGTCACTGACGTGATGTTGGGCGCGCTGGCCTCCGACCACCCCGCCGTCTCCTTCGTCACGGCCGGCGGGCAGCGGCAGGTGGTGGAAAGCCGTTTCATCGCGGGCTGCGACGGCCATCATGGTGTTTCCCGAGGATCGATCCCCGAGGGCGCGTTACGCTCCATCCGGCAGCGCGACAGCGCATGGGCCTGGCTCGCGGTCCTGGCCGCGGTCGCCCCGTCCACCGATAAGATCATTTATGGGGTCAGTCCCCGGGGGTTCGCCGGCCACATGCTGCGCGACCACCGGACAAGCCGCTTCTACCTACAGGTGGAGGCCACCGCCGACGCCGCGGCCTGGCCGGCCGGGCGGATCTGGGCGGAACTGCACGCCCGGCTCGCCGTGGACGCCGACTGGGAACTGGCGGAAGGGCCGCTGCTGGAGCCGCCGAACGTCATCACGATGGACTCGGTCTTCTACGAACCGATGCGCTTCGGGCGCCTCGTACTGGCCGGGGACGCCGCGCGCCGGGTACCACCGGCGGCGGCCAAGGGCGCCGGGCTCGCCATCGTTGACGGCGAGACACTCGCGCTCGCGGTGGTGGCAGCCCTGCACGACGCGGACGAACGCCCGCTGGACGCCTACTCCGAGGTGTGCCAGGGCCGGGCCTGGCTGGCACAGGAAGCATCGGCGAAACTTTTACGGATGGTCAACGTCGAGCTCGCCGACCCGTTCGCCCGGCGCCTGCAGGACGTTCGCCTGGACCGCCTCCGGACCTCACCGGTCGCCGCCGCCGAATTCGCGGAACACTACCTCTCCCCCTCCCCCCTCTCCCC
>NZ_CEVIVC010000123.1:5650-14937 GCF_982290645.1 Protofrankia sp. CiP1_Cm_nod4 | reverse complement strand
CTGCAGCGCGTCGGGGTCCTTGGAGAGGAACGACTTCTGCACCTTGGGGACCAGGCCCTCGTAGGTGAGGTTGACGCCCTTGATCTTCACCTTGACCGGCTCCTTGTAGAGGAAGTCGTGGAGCTCGGTCTTGGTGTACTTGCGGATCGGCTTGTCCGGGTCGAGGAAGCCCGACTCGGTGAAGATCCCCACTGTCCACCAGCCGTCCGCCTTGTAGCCGGGGATGGTGATCGCGCCCTCCGCGAGCGACTTGGAGTCGTCGAAGAGCTGGGTGAGGTCGATATCGGAGACCGTGCCCCGGCCTTCGCAGCGCGGGCACATGCCGCCGGTGCGGGTGAAGGTCTGTCTCACGGTCTTGCCGGCGCCGCGTTCGATCGTGATCGCCCCGCTCGCGCGGACCGAGGGGACGTTGAAGGAGAACGTGTTGGGTGAGCCGATGTGCGGCTGCCCGAGCCGGCTGAAGAGGATGCGCAGCATCGCGTTGGCGTCGGTGGCGGTGCCGACGGTGGAGCGGGCGTTGGCACCCATCCGCTGCTGGTCGACGATGATCGCGGTCGTCAGCCCTTCGAGTACGTCGACCTCGGGCCGCACCAGCGTCGGCATGAAGCCCTGCACGAAGGCGCTGTAAGTCTCGTTGATCAGCCGCTGCGACTCGGCGGCGATCGTGCCGAACACCAGCGAGCTCTTGCCCGAGCCGGAGACGCCGGTGAACACCGTCAGCCGGCGCTTCGGGATCTCGACGCTGACGTCCTTGAGGTTGTTCTCGCGCGCGCCCTGCACGCGGAGCAGATCGTGGCTGTCGGCAACGTGCAGCGCAGGCGACTGCGGGTCCGTCCTCGTGGCCATGATCATCGTGTCTCCATCTGTTAGGCGGGGCCGCCTTCGCGGTCTCCGTCGTGTCGCCTGGCTCGATCTGACCAGCTTCGAGCAGTACGTCTGGTTCTCCTTCGCTTCGGCCCGTGGAGCCTCCGGGCCCCGGCCACGCGGCGCGCCCGCCGAGGCGTCGGACCAACAACGGCCGTCGCGCATCAGCTCTCGCGGTCGGACAGCTCGTTCACCTCGCGCCAAGCCTGGATGCGGCGCGGGGAGATACGGAACCAGCGGTACGGGGTGGCCAGCGCACGCGGGTCGAAGCCGGTGCGCGCGATGAACCGGTCACCCCGCTCCTGCGGCAGCGCGTCGATCTCGAGGACCTCGACTTTGCCCTCGATCATGGACACGTCGCGGTGTGGCCCAGCCCCAGCCGGACGGCCCGGGTGGCGGCCAGGTTTCTGCCGGTCGGGATGTCCGTCGGCGTGGCCATCAGCAGCGCCTCGCCGTCCCAGCCGAAGGACAGCGACACCAGGTACGGCGCACCGTCCGCCGAGGCACTGGCCACCTAGACATCGATGTCGTGGGTGAGCCGACGATCGGTGTCGCGACGACGCTGAGCGCGGGAGCGGGGGGGGCGGCCTCATCGGTCCTGAAGCAGCTCGGGGACGTCGCCGTCGAGGTCGGTGCCGGTGGCCACCAGGCGGCCGGCACCGGCGTCGTGCGCGGGCTCCTTCGCGGTGCCGTCTGTGCAGGTCATGGCTGCGATCGCCGGACGACTCAGCGGAGCTCGTTGATGCGGATGAGGTTGCCCGCGGGATCGCGGACGGCGCAGTCGCGAACGCCGTACGGCTGCGCGGTCGGCTCCTGGACGACCTCGGCGTCGCTGGCCTGCAGCCGTGCGAAGGTGCCGTCGAGGTCGGCGGTGGCCAGGGTGATGCGGGCGTAGCTGCCCTTGGCCATCATCTCGAGGATGGTGCGGCGCTCGTCGTCGGTGATGCCGGGGTCGGCGGCCGGCGGCTCCAGGACGATGGACGTGCCGGGCTGGTCGGCAGGGCCGACCGTGATCCAGTGCATCCCGCCGTATCCGACGTCGTTGCGGACCTCGAAGCCGAGGGTGTCGCGATAGAAGGCCAGGGATGCGTCCGGGTCGTCGTGCGGGAGGAAGGTCCCGTGAATCGTGATGTCCATGGCGGTCACGCTAGCTGCGGCTCCGTGACCCGCGCTTCTCGATTCCTGATCGGTCTGGTCACCTGTTTCGCCACGCACGGCGGCATCCCCGCCGTCGCGCGCGTCGCATGGCGCCGGTAGGTGCTGGGCGGCATACCGACCAGCTCGGTGAAGCGACTGCTGAAGGTGCCCAGCGACGAGGAGCCGACCGCGAAACAGACCTCGGTGACGCTGAGGTCGCCACGACGCAGCAGCGCCATCGCGCGTTCGATGCGCCGCGTCATGAGGTAGCCGTATGGCGACTCGCCGTAGGCGCGCCGGAACTCGCGGCTGAGGTGCCCGGCCGACATGTGCGCGCCGCGGGCGAGCGCCTCGACGTCCAGCGGCTGCGCGTATTCCCGGTCGATCCGGTCGCGGACGCGGCGCAGCCGCGCGAGGTCGTGCAGGTGCTGCGTCGCGGCGGGTGTGCTGGTCACCTGCGAGATCGTGCCACGTCGCGCCGGGGTTGCTGGCGTCCCGCCCCACTCCGCCCTCCTGGCCTGCACCTGGTACTCCGCGACTCGCGGATTAGCCGCTTGCCGGTCTCCCGGTGGGTTCCCGCTCCAATCCGCTGGACCCATGTCGTGCCAAGGAGTTCTCCTGTTCCGTTGCAGAGCCCAAGCCAAGCTTGCGCCATCTTCATGCCGGGCATCGCCGGAGCAGTAGGCAGCTTTCCCTCTGACTTATCCCGGGCAGCATTAAGGCCCTGGTTTTGATGCCACCTGGCTTAACGACACGTCATCGATGGTTCACTCTCGTTCGCCTTCTTGGCTCATACCTGCCGCCTCTCACGACGGCTTTTCCGCGGACGTTCACCACCATGGCTCATTCACCACAGCAACTCGTGGCGGTTTGACACCAGCACCTGCATGCCGATACAGAAGGGCCTACCTTCATCTCCACAACAGCATGGTTGCTGTCGAGCGATCGCGGTTTTTTGCGCGCTCGGAGGCCGAGAGAATCTGGACGCCTGCGCCGCAGCCGGTTCCCAACTGGCCGCCGTGCACGTCCAAAAATCGGTACTGGGCCGCGAATCCTCCCTGGGGCGTTTATTGAAAATCTCACCCGAGGCGGCGGTCGGGATTTCGGCGACACGTCCAGGTCGGGAACGGGTGATCAGCCGCCGACACACTACATTTTTCGACCTTACATCTTCTACACATGGTATTCACATGATCGGGGTGCCAGTGTGCGGTTCTGACACATGCGTCAGGTGTTACCGAGCCCCGAGCCGGCCCATCGGTCGCATCCTTTCGAAAGTGAGTCCATGCCGCATCTCTGTTTCTTCGAGGCCGGTGTCATCGGCTTTCTACAGGGCATCACAGAGCTGTTCCCCGTGTCCAGCCTCGGCCACAGCGTCCTCATCCCGGCGGTCATCGGCGGCGGCTGGGCGCGGGACCTCAACGTGTCCGCCCCCAAATCGCCCTACCTGGCGTTCATCGTGAGCCTTCACGTCGCCACCGCCGTAGCTTTGATCATCTATTTCCAGCGGGGCTGGATCTGCATTGCCAGGGGCCCGGTGACCTCGTTGCGGGACTGTGAAGTGGACACGCTGGGCCAAAAGCTCGGATGGCTTCTCGTCGTCGCCGCCATCCCATCCGACTTGCGGTCGACCGAACCGTATTCCGACAGGGCTGTGCATTCTGATGTGGCCGCCGACCAGCGGTTGTCCCGTCTTCGCGGGTTGACGCGCTCGTTGTCGGATCAGCGCAGATCATCACCCTGGCACCGGGCGTCAGCAGGTCAGGAATCACCATGATGGCCGGACTGTTCCACGAGGACGCGGCCTATTTCTCCTTCCTACTTGCCATCCCGGTCATCCTCGCGGCCAGCGTACTCAAACTGCCCGATCTGTCCGGCCC
Source organism: Protofrankia sp. CiP1_Cm_nod4 (assembly GCF_982290645.1). Lineage (NCBI taxonomy): Bacteria > Bacillati > Actinomycetota > Actinomycetes > Frankiales > Frankiaceae > Protofrankia > Protofrankia sp. CiP1_Cm_nod4. The sequence goes on along the minus strand of NZ_CEVIVC010000123.1, from coordinate 11,056 downwards.
GCCCGGCAGCGGTATCCGTGCCCAAGTGTTGTTCGGCACAGTCTTGTCCGGTGTGGCCACCTACCTGTCCGTGCGGTTCCTCGCCCGATACTTCGAGAACCGTCCCTCACCCCGTTCGCCCTCTACTGCATGACGGCGGGACTGTGCTGCCATGCCCGCTTCACCCTGTTCTGACCTGCCGGGGAGCCAAGATGGTCGAGGAACGGTCCTTTCGTTGCACCAGTGCCACACACATCGAATCCGGGGAATTATGCAGCAGTGCTCAGAGAAGGGTGAACCCATCCGCCGGGCTACTTCAGCGTCAGGTTCCGACAGCGTCCTCGCTCTGATGCGCATAATTGTTAGTCATGTCGATAATAGTGTGGTCGGGAGTGTCCGCCAGGCTTGCGAAAATGTTGTCGAGGAGCGGTTCTGTGGGTGTCCGACCATACTCGACATACCATTCGCGACCGAGTACCCACCGGAACACCGGGCGGGGAATCCGGAGCAGCACGGTCAGCGTTCGCAGGCCGGAGTCGGCACTGGTCTGGCTGACGTGCGCCGCCATGGCCGCGCGTTTCTGTCGGACGTAGCGGCGCACGTCGACCCGGTGGGTCAGCGCATCCGGGGCGGTGTAGGCGCCTGCGAGGCGGGCGGGAGCGAAGTCCGCGGGGATACCAGGCAGGTAATGGATGATCCGCAGTGCGCGTTGCAACCGGCTTCGATCCACTGTGGCCTCGAGGACGACGGCGGTGCCCGCCATCGTGGCGGCGCGCATGCCGACGTGGTGCACCTGCACATGGTCGGGATGACCATAGCCTCCGACCGGGTCGTAGATGGTCAGCACGTCCGCCCGCTCCTCACGCAGGATGTCCGCCAAACGCGCGGCGGCCTCGTCGACGTCCTGCCGGGCGAACGCCCGCTCCGCCCCGGAGGGTGCTTCTGTCATCCCAGAGTCGTCGTAGCCCAGACACTCGACCCGCGCGCACCCGAGCACCGCGGCGGAGCGCAGCAACTCGGCCCAGCGACGCTCGGTAAGATCACAGCCGGCCAGCATCGCGGCGGACGCGAGGCCCGATCCACCGGCGGTGGCGACCACGAGGACCACCCTGTGACCTTCCGCAGCGGCTCGCGCCAGGGTTCCCGCGGTGAGCAGCGCCTCGTCGTCGGGGTGTGCGTGGAACGAGACCAGTGTGTAAGGCATCTACAAAGTCTGCACCAGGAAAGACATCCGATATGTGCCTGGCTCGGCCAACCTGGGGAGCTTTCGCGTGAGAATCGCCCATGTCACGGACTTCTATCTGCCTCGACTCGGTGGAATCGAGATGCACATCCACGACCTGGCCATGCGTCAGCAGGCCGTCGGTCACTCCGTCGAGGTAATCACTTCCACTCCAGGGCCGGCCGAGGAGCGCACGGGCGGACTGCGAGTGCATCGCCTGACCGAGACGGTCGCATTTCCCTCGATGCTCCATCCGGCCGCCCTGCGAACCAGCCGACTGCTGCTGCGGGACAGGGCATACGACGTCATCCACGTACACGCCGGCCTGATCTCCCCCCTGGCGTTCACGACGATAGCGGCTGCGGGCAGCGCCCCTACCGTGGTGACAATGCATTCGCTGATCTCCCACCTGGAGCCTGCCTTCCGGATCCTCGATACCGGTTTCGGGTGGTCATCGTGGCCAGTGGTGTGGACGGCCGTCAGCAACGTGGCCGCCGAACCGCTGCGACGGCTGGTCGGCACGGCGCCGGTGTTCGTTCTGCCAAACGGAATCGACGTTTCGGCATGGCAGGTGGCTCCGAAGCCCCGTGACCCGGACGAGGTGGTCGTCGTCGCGGTCATGCGCCTGGCGCCTCGCAAGCGGCCCCGGCAACTGCTGCGCATGCTCCACAGGGCGCACAGAGCACTGGAGCCGACGTTTCGTCTGCGCGCCGTGGTTGTCGGGGACGGCCCGCAGCGGCGATCGTTGGAGCGATACCTTCGCCTCCACCGCATGACCGAGTGGGTAAGCCTGCCGGGCCGGTTGTCCCGGGCTCGGATCCGCTCCCTGTTCGGGCGGGCTGACTTGTTCGTCGCACCCGCAACCCTGGAATCCTTCGGCATCGCCGCCCTCGAGGCCCGCTGCGCGGGCCTTCCCGTGGTTGCCAGGGCCGAAGGCGGAATACGCGAATTTGTCCGTGACGGCGATGAGGGGATCCTCGCCGAGAGCGATGACGGCATGGTCGAGGCAATTGTGCGGCTTGCCGCCGACCCCGCTGAGAGAGAGGCCATCGCGGCCCACAATCGGGCGGTTCCACCACCGATGGCCTGGCCGGATGTGTTGCAGCGCACCGCTGCGATGTACGCGATCGCGACCAACGACGTACGGCCGGCGCTGACCCACAATCGGTTCCCGGCGGCGGGTTGAGTCGTTCCCCTGGCGTTGTCCGACAGGCTCGCAGCGGTGACGGCCACGGCGAGGAGCAGGCCGAGCGTGTCCGTGACGATGCCCCGCTTGCGGTCGACGGTCTTCTTGCCGGGGTCCGTGCCCTGACTGGTCAGGGGGAAACGTCGGTGGAGGTCTTGACGCTCTGGGTGTCGATGATGCACGCGGTCGGTTCGGGCTTGCGGCCCTCCTTGACGCGGGCCAGACCGGTCAGGTTGTAGTTGAGATGAACGAAGATACCCTCGTCCCGCCAGGTCGCGTGGTGGGCGTAGACGGTGCCGTGCGGCGGAAAGTCATGGGGCAAATATTTTCAGCGGCGGGCATACCGTTCCGCACGCTGGCATCACACGGTACCGACGATGCCCGCACGGCGACCGCCTGTCACCACCGGAATCTTGGCAGAGTCGTTACCCGGACAGACCCCACCCCCGGATACCGGCTCAAATGATCCGACGGCGGACGAGGAACGCGAAGACGCACGCCCCGGGCATCAACGGCACCCAGACCGTGAGCAGCCGGTACCCGAGGACCACCCCGATTGCGGCCGGTGAGGAGATCCCAACCGCGACGAGCCCCGTAGCAAGGGTCACGTCAAGCGCACCCAGACCACCTGGCGATGGCACGATCACAGACAGCGAGGAAGCGACCAGGTAGATGAGGACCACGGTCCCGGCCGGGGCGGGAACGCCGACGGCGCGCAGCACGGCGATGAGGATCACGGCGTGCAGCAGCGGTACCGACAACGATCCCAGCCAGAGCTTGGCGGCACGGGCCGGATCCCGCACGACCCCGGCCAGCACTGTCAGCTCACGCATCATGTGGGTCCGGGCGGAGGTGAGGCGCGTGGTGAGCGTTCTCCTCCACGTTCCCGCGCGGCGCCGGTTCACCACCGTCCCCACGACCAGCATGAGTGCCAGCACGGCGATCAATGCGAGCCCGATCCAGGGACGGTGGACAACGCCGGTGACAGGCCGTCGCCATGTCGTCCACCGTACCTGTGTACCGACGCTGGTGAGGACGGACGGAGCCAGCCCGATCATGGCCGCGAGCAGGATCAGATGGGTCACCATGCCCGCGAGGGAGTTCAGGCCCACTGCTCCCAGGGCCGCGCTCCTGCTCATCCCATGCCGTTGCAGGAAGCGGACGTTGACCGCGATACCGCCAGACCCGGCCGGAAGCAGATGGTTGGTGAACGACGCGGCGATCTGTACCGCGAACAGCCGCCTCAGCGATGGACGTAGCGACATCGAACCGAGCTGCGTCACCGTGCCGGCAACCCAGATCATCGCGGTGGCGAGCACCGCGAGAGCCAACCACTCCCGGTCAGCATGAATCAGGTTGTTCTCGCCGACGCCGAGAGCGGGACGGTGCAGAAACCCCAGAACGATCACCGTCGTGGCGACTCCGGTCCCCAGTAACACCCGCAGCCAGGAGGAACCGGCGAACGCCGCGCCCTTGAGCGCAGAAACAGGACGAGTGGAATGGAGCTCAGGTGTTTCCGTACCCATGGAAGCCTTTCACTATCCGACTCCGTCGGGACCAGCGTGTCTCCCCTCACAGTACCCACGCCCGATGGACGACCGCTGGTCGCGATGCGGCGGGGCCATCCTTCCGGCAGTCACCGCCAGGATCATCGCTGTAGGTCACGGCGTAAACATTCAGCTGGTTTGAAGATCTTGCTGTAGGTGGTGGTTCGGGCATGGCGGCGGGCCGCGCCGGTGGTCGGCGCGGCTGGATCAGGTGGGCGGTTCGGTCAGGCGGGCACGGCGACGGGTGGCGGCATCCAGGGCGTGCCGTGGAACGCGAGGCGCAGCGCGTGCATCGCGGACATGCCGTGCTTGCGGGCGGTGGACAGGTAGCTGGCGATCTGCAGGCGGCAGGCAGTCGCGGCTGTGGAGGTGAGCCGACCGGAGATCTTCTGCTGCGTCCTGAACGGCCGTAGGTCGCGCTCGCTCGCATTGTTCGTCGGCCACACGTCGAGATCGAAGACGAACCGGAGCACGTCGGGCTGCCGGTCACGCAGGCACTCGAGCAGGCAGCGCCCGACCGGCTGCTTCGCGCCCTTCGCGGCCGGGGGCACGGCGGCGAGACCGACGCGGACCGCGCCGCGGTACTCCGCGAGCAGCGGGTCACGCAGCGCGGCGGGGACCTCGGCCAGCCCGGCCGCGCGGGCGAGGTTGGCCTGGTGGACCAGGCCCCGCAGCGCTTGGCGGAGCTGGACCGGCCACACCTCGCCCGGGTAGGTCTCGACGGTGTCCTCGATGTCGCGCAGCAGATGACTGACGCACAGCTGGTGGAGGAACCCGGTGAACTCGTCACAGTCGTACAACGCGTAGCGGTCGTGGACGACAACCCCGAGCATCCGGCCGAGCAGGAACGCCCGGAAGCTGGCCTTGTCGCGGCGGCCCAGCACGAACAGGGTGAACAGCAGCGTGGAGGCCGAGAGCACGTAGCGCTTCTCGCCCTTCGGGCCGACCTTCAGCGGCGTCTCGTCGAACCCGACGACCTTCTCGGACGCGATCCGCTGTTCGATCGCGTCGACCGCCTCGGCGACCGCGTCCGCGCCCAGCGCCAGCAGCGAATGCAGCCAGCCGGTCGAGACCTCCACCCCACACAGCTCGACGATCCCCTCCTGGGTCCGTTCGACCGGGAGGTGCTGGCGGACCAGGAAGTACAACGCGAGCGCGCGCAGCTCCGGCCCGTACGACACCGGCGCCGCGGACAGCCCCTCGGGCCGGGCGGCCACATGGCGACGCCCGCAGCCGCACACCACCGGGTAAAGGTCATGCTGGGTCACGGTCGACCGGGCCGGCTCGAGATCGTGGGCCTGGTGCGAGCGCGCGGCCCCCGTCACCGTCGCCCCGGCGAGCGCCGCCCCGCAGCCACACGCACCGCCCGGAAAGTGCTGTTCGACCCGGTCCGGGTCCTCCCGCCAGGCCAGCGTCAGCCCGTCCGCGCCCGGCTGCTTGCCGCGCTGCTTCTTCCCCGCCCCGCCACCGCC
>NZ_CEVIVC010000123.1:0-5230 GCF_982290645.1 Protofrankia sp. CiP1_Cm_nod4 | reverse complement strand
CGGGAGTCCCGCCCGGCGGCGGCTCCGGCGGCTTCCGCCCCGGGATCGCGTCGTCCGTGGACGGCGACAACGACGAGTTCCGCGAGTTCCGCGACGCCTTCCGTTCCAGGTCAGCCGCCTTCGCCGCCAACTCCGCGATCTCCCTGGCCTGCGCCGCCACCGTCACCCGCAGCTCACCGATCAACTCCGCCTGCGCGCGCACGAGGGCGATCAGTCCCTCAAGGGGCATCTCCTCCGGCTGCGCGGGCACCCCGCTACATCACCACACGCACCAGACCTGCTGCGCCACGCGTCAGCCAACAACCGAACCCGGCTCGAGAGCCGGCCACCCACAGCAACATCAACAAAGAACCTGAACGTTTACTCGTGGTCTGCGCTACCTGCCACGGCCAGATCCACAAGGGGCGGCCCGCTACACCGCTCACGCAGTAGTCACCGGAGAGCCGGATGATCGGGAAACCATCACGTCCGGTTCGGCGGGAGGCCGCGCGGAAAAGGACCAGCCCTCGGGCTGGCACCTCGCTGCGCGGCCGACCCATCCGGCTGGTTCGATGGTTATCGCCGGCTGACTATCCGTTACGAACGCGACGGCCGCAACTTCCTCGGGTTTCTCTCCCTCGCGGCCGCACTGATCTGCTGGAAGAAACTCCCCACGTGAGACACGCTCTTAACGCCGGGGGCCACTCAGAGCGTAGACGGCCCCGATCGCCCGCTCGGCGTACACCGTTTTCACATGATCCTTTCGGCATCGTGAACCGACCCGCCGCTCGGCGGGCAGACAGTCGCGGCCGGACTGCCACGTCGGGAATCAGGCGGGCTTGACGCCTCGCCGGAAGAAGGGACGGCGCCGATGGGGCATTTCGGATTCGTCGAGGCGGGCGCGATCGGTCTCCTACAAGGGATCACGGAACTGTTTCCGGTATCCAGTCTCGGGCACAGCGTGCTCGTCCCCGCGTGGATCGGTGGAAGCTGGGCGCGGGACCTGGACGTCTCTGCGCCGGAGTCGCCCTACCTGGCCTTCATCGTCGCCGTACACGTCGCTACCGCGATCGCTCTGATCACGTTCTACTGGCGCGACTGGGTCCGGATCACCAGTGGTCTGACGATATCGGTACGGGACCGCCGGGTCCAGACATCCGACCAGCGACTCGGCTGGCTGCTGATTATCGCGACGATTCCGGTCGGAATCAGCGGTCTCCTGCTGGAGCACACTTTCCGCACCACGCTCGGCAAACCGTTGTCGGCAGCGTTGTTCCTGACCGTCAACGGTGGAGTGCTGCTCGCTGGGGAGCGGCTGCGGCGGAGGAACACGGCGCCCGGCGGACCCGGGTCCGCGCCCGCTCCGGTGATGGCAGCGCCGATCACGGGCAGGTTCACCGCTGGGAAACCGACTCCGACGCCCGCCACGGGCGCTTCTGAAGGCGCCACCCCGGGATCGGCCGACCCGGCGCCGCTGTCCGTCGGCGCCGCCGCAGACCTGGCTGCCGATCAGAGACTGGCCACGCTCTCTGTGAAGGACGCTCTTGTTGTCGGCTTCGCCCAGGCCGCCGCACTCGCACCGGGGATCAGCCGATCGGGCGTGAGCATGGTAGCCGGTTTGATCCGCGGCCTGTCCCACGAGGACGCGGCTCGGTTCGCGTTCCTGCTGGCCACCCCCGTGATCTTGGCTGCGGGCCTACTCAAGCTGCCGGATCTGTTCGGCCCGCTCGGCAACGGGGTACGGGGGCAGACCCTGTTCGGGGCGGCGGTCGCGGGTGTCGCAGCCTATCTGTCGGTGCGGTTCCTCAGCCGCTGGTTCGAAACCCGGACGCTCACCCCGTTCGCGTTCTACTGTCTCGCCGTCGGATTCGTGTCCGTGCTGAGGTTCGGTCCCTTCTCATTCTGATTTCGCAGGCCCCGAGGCGCTCTGCCCGTGAGACGGTCAACTGCGGGCAGGATCCGGCCGGAAACGATGGAAAGGAAGTCCTGCGCTGTCTGGTCCACTCGCACTCAATATTCTTGACCCCGCCTCACTGGCCTCGACGTTCGGCCTTGCCGGTCTGACCGTCATCGTGTTCGCCGAGACCGGCCTGCTCCTCGGGTTCTTCCTTCCGGGTGACTCCCTGCTGTTCCTCGCCGGCGCCTACAGCACGACCCGCACTACCGCCGGCCAGCCGCATTTCCACATCGGCTCCGTGCTGGCCGGGGTGGCCGTCGCGGCGCTGGTGGGCGCACAGACGGGCTATCTGCTGGGCCGCCGGGCCGGCCCGGTCCTGTTCAACCGACCCGACTCCCGGCTGTTCAAACAGGAGAACGTGGAACGGACCCAGGAGTTCCTGGACCGGTACGGCTACGGAAAGGCGATCATCCTGGCGCGGTTCGTGCCGGTCATACGCACCTTCATGAACCCGGTGGCCGGTGTGGTGGGCGTGCCGGCCCGGGCCTTCACCCTGTTCAACGTCGCCGGCGGGTTGATCTGGTCGCTCGGCGTCACCCTGCTCGGCTACACCCTTGGACGGTCCATCTCGATCGACCGGTACATCATCCCGATCACGCTGCTGATCGTGGTGGTGTCCGCCGTTCCGGTAGTCCGGGAATACCGTCGCCAGACCAGACCCGGGCGGCGGCCCGACGCCCGCGCGGGAAGCGACCACGACCGCCTGCCCCGGTGACAGCGGTTGCCTGTAGTCGAGCAGGTACCGCGGCATCCACCACGCAGGCGTCCGTGCAGCTCACCTGTCACTCCCGAGTCCAACCACGCGGCGGATGCCTCAGGACTCCGCAGCTGCTCATTAACAGAGTTTCCCGCCCGCTTACCCTGTCCGACCCATGGCTGGCCTGGCGTGCCCTAATGTCCGACAAGTCGCGGCTTGGCTCACCCTCGTCCCAGATTCTTCCGCCGCGGCGACCGAACCGAGAACGAGAAAGAGCCCGATGACTTCACCGAGCATCCCCATGACTTCACCACGCACCCTCGCACCAAATCGCCAACTCCTTAACAAAGTTCCAGAAGTCACCATCTACTTCTGGATCATCAAAGTGCTCTGCACGACGGTTGGTGAATCGGCCGCTGACTTCCTCAACGTCAACCTGAACCTCGGTCTGACCGGTACGTCCGTCGTCACAGGCGTCCTGCTCGTCGCCGCTCTGATCTTCCAATTCAGGGCGAATCGGTACATACCGAGCAGGTACTGGCTGGCGGTGGCGCTCGTGAGCGTCTTCGGCACATTGGTAACCGACAATCTCACGGACAGTATCGGTCTGCCACTCGAAGCGAGCACCCTGATTTTCGGTGTTCTTCTCGCTCTCGCCTTCCTCGTGTGGTACCTGATCGAGAAGACGCTCTCCATTCATTCCATCTTCACCAGACGGCGAGAGGCGTTCTACTGGCTGACGATTCTCGTCACCTTCGCGCTCGGCACGGCGACCGGCGATCTCATGGCCGAGGTGCTTGGGCTCGGCTACCTGGCGACGGGAATCATCGTGGTATCGCTGATCGCCATCATTGCGGTCGCATGGCGATTCGGACTCAACTCGGTTCTCTCCTTCTGGATCATCTACATCATGACCCGCCCGCTTGGAGCATCGATCGGTGACTACCTCTCTCAGTCATCGGGCCAGGGCGGGCTGGGCCTGGGTGCGACGGTGACGAGCCTGATCTTCGTGGCCGGCATTCTCGGCATCGTTACCTATTTCTCGGTGACGAAAGCCGATGTCATCCCGAGTGCCTCTGCCATTGACACTGACGAGGCAATGGAACGAGGAGGCTTGTGGCAGACAGTCGTCGTCGTGGCGCTCGTCCTCATCGCCGCAGGGACGGGATACTTCTTGCGCAAGTCCTCGCTTCAAGAAGACACGTCAAACTCGGCTGCCGCCGTGCAGTCGATCCCCGGCGCAAGCCAGACAGTGATCCCCGGCGCAAGCCAGACAGTGATCCCCGGCGCAAGCCAGGCAGTGATCCCCGGCGGAAGTCAGCCAGCACAGCTCTCGCCCCTCGGAGACCTCTCGAAGTTCCGAAAAATCACACAGGACACGCTGGATCTCCTGAACGCCGGCAACCAGTCTGGCGCTACGGCCCGCATCGGTGATCTCGAAATCGCGTGGGACAACGCCGAAGCGCGTCTGAAACCGAAGGACAAGGCTGCGTGGACCAAGATCGACGGAAAGATTGATACGGTGCTGCGCGCCCTCCGGGCAACGAGTCCGAACTCGAACAGCGAGAGGGTCGCGCTAACGGCATTGCTCACCACACTCGGCCCGAGTGACAGTCATTCCTGAGAAAGAAACCCCGAAGCTACAGGTAGATACTACGAGGCTTATGTAGAACCTGTTGGGTGCCAGAACTCGGCTATCGGCGTTGACCTGGGGTTTTAGGCCGTTCGTTCGTATTAGTTGATCAGGCCACCGAGGACGGGCCGACGCTTGATGTGTCCCGTCGTGACGTCAGTGATCGGGTGGTCGGGCCGGGGCGGTTGGAGGTGGAGCGCGCGGGGAGCTCGGGGTGGGATCGTGACCGCGGTGATGCCGGCGTCGGCGAGGACCGCGTCGAAGGATGCGGTGACCTGCCCAGCGCGGTCACGGACCAGGGCCTGGACGTCGGCCGCCCGGTCGCCGAGGTCCATCAGCAGATTCCGGATCTGTTGGGTGGTCCAGGGCCCGTCCGGGTTGGCGGGGCCCCAAGGAGGTGCACGGAGCAGGAGCCGACCTCCATGACGAACAAGCGGTACGGACGCTGGAGCGTCACGGCGCAGTCCGCGTGGAAGAAGTCGACCGCCACCCTCACCGGCACCTCCCGGATCAGGCTGCCCCCAGCTTCACCGCCCTACCATGACAGGACAGCGACGAAGGTCTCCCAGCCCTGTTCGATCAATTGGCGCCTCACGGCGCACCCGCCGGTGACCCCAGGTCGGGTTCTTCTTCGCGAGGCGCAGAACCAGATCACGGATCTTGCGGCGGACCGGTGGCCGACCGGGCGACTTCCGTGGATAGGTCCATTTCCGGGTGAGGAGGTCACTCCGGCCACCGCAACACGGTGGCCGGAGTGACGAAGAAAACGTCCCAGCGGGTCCGGGGTAACAGCCGGGACAACGCCGTCAGGATCTACCCGATCTGCCGGTTCCAGGGTCGGACGGTGGACCTGGCGCCGCAGCACCGCCACCTGGTGTCGTAGGACGAGGAGCTCCACCTCTTTCGCCGTGTCGCCGCGTACGCGGAGCAGCACCCCGAGAGCGTTGCGCGTCAGGCCGTAGAG
>NZ_CEVIVC010000122.1:6304-15662 GCF_982290645.1 Protofrankia sp. CiP1_Cm_nod4 | reverse complement strand
CCGTGGGGCGGGCCGTGGGGCGGGCCGGCCGGAGCGCGTCCCACAGCTCCAGGCACAAAAATCACGATGTACTTCCCTTTGCCACTTTGATATTTCAAATTAATACGTTAGACGTTTCAATGACCTGGAACGGTTCATACGGTTACACCAGCGGCATTGGCGACCGGAAGCACCCGAAGCAGTGAAGAAAGCTCAGTGAGCTGCGTTATAAACGGGCCCAACGGACGAACGGGCGATTACCGTATCGACTATGGCGCCAGCAGGACTTTCCTGGCAGACGCTGCACGATGTCGGTGCCCTCGCATTGGTCGACACCGCTTCGCAACGAGCTGCCTCGGTCGTACGACCATGTACTCCCGAACTCGACATCACCGACATCGTGGAAGCCGAACGCCTGGTCCAGGCGTGGGCGGACGCGACCACCCGCCAGGAGGCGGAGGCGGCCCTGGCCACGCGCCTGCGGGTCGACTCCGTACGCCTCCTGCAGTCGTTGGGCTGGCTGCTGGCGATGTGGGCGGTGACCCTGCATCTGCGGACCGGCGAACAGCCCCACGTGGTCATCCGGTCGCTGACCTACCGCGGGGTGTGGCGCGGCGCGCAGGCACCCCTTTCGGAACATGTGTGGGAGTCGCTCAGCGAGCGGATCCGCGTCGGCGCGCTGGCCGCGCTGACCGGGGACGCGGACATCACCCACGCTTTCCGGCAGGCGGTCCAGCGGCCCACGGGCATCGACGAGGTGCTGTTGCACCACGCCCTGGTCGTGATGGACGACCTGGCCCGCAGCATGCATGCCATCGGTGTCGACCCGACCGGCCTCGCCCAGACCCTGGCCGTGTACACGGCGCAGCCGTCCGCCATTCAGCCCCCGTCCTTCCGTCCGTTGAAATGAGCACGATGAGCACCTGGGACGAACACCCGGAACGAGCACTTGGAACGAGCACGGTCGCCGCCGCCGCGGCGCCCCGGTCATGTGGCGTCGATGCCGATGGTGGGTATCGTGTCGTCAGGCCGCCTGCCGACAATGCCGTTGGCAGGGCTGACGTGGCAGTGCTGATGACGGTGCCGGCCGGATGACAGTGCCGGCCGGATGACGGTGCCGGCCGGGCATCCTCTCATGATGGTCGGCAATCGCTGATCGGGCCTGTGGCGGGTTACACCACAGCATGCGTCTCCCTACCATCCACGGCCGTCCGCGCGGACGGCACAGAGCATCCATGATCTTTGTCGCAGGCGGCCCGGGCTTCGGGCCGGGCGGTTCGGACACCCCTCAGGTTCCATGCGACAGTTGGATGTCCGGTGCGGCACGCATGGGAGCGGGTGGATGGGTGGAGCGGCGAGCGGGCCCGTGGGAACCAGCCAGGGACCAGCGGGAGCCAGGCGGGAGGCGGAGGCCTCCCCCGCTCGCCATGGTGTCGCCGCGACCGTCCACCGGACGCATCTGCCCGGCCACGACCATCGACGAGAGCACCACCGGACCGGAGAGCTGACGGTGACCACCTTGTCCGACCCGCCCACGGCCGGCTCCCCACCCTCCCGTCCCACACCCGCCGGCTCAGCGCCCACCGGCTCAGCGCCCACCGTTGCCGCGGGGGCGGCCGGGGCGCCGCGGGCCCGGCAGCGGCTGCGCACGGTGGAGATCGTCGAGGCCGCGCTCCTGGTCGATCTGGTCATCGCGATCTGCCTGGTCACACGTTTCCTCCCCTTCGGCTGGCTGCTCACGATCGTCGCGACGGTTCCGGCGGCGACGCTTGCCGCCCGGTGGCGGCTACGGGCGGCCTGGACGGCGATGGTCGCGGCGCTGGCGGTGGCCGTCCTCATCGGCGGCACCGGCTTCGCGATCACGATCACGTCCTGCATGATGACCGGCACGCTGCTGGGCGTCGCGCACCGTCGCCGCTGGGGCCTCGTACGCACCACGGCGGTCGGTCTCGTCGCGCTGTGGGCACCGGTGGCGCTCGGCATGAACGCGCTGTTCTACGTGCTCACCGATCTGCGGGCGCTGGTACTCGCCGAAATCGTCAACAGCTGGGACGGCGCCCGCAGCAGCCTCGTCCACGTCGGGATCGGCCCGGACAGCCCGGGCCTGCGCACCGCGGACGCGCTCCTGCGGTGGGGCGCGGAGCACTGGTGGGCGCTGCTGCCGATCGCGCTGCTGGCCAACACCAGCGTCAACGTGCTCACCGCGGCCGTGGTCACCCGTCCGGTGCTGCGCCGGCTCGCCGTCGGCGCGCCGGAAGCCCGGTCCGACCACCCGAACGCGCCCATATGGGCACCGGGGCCGGCGCCGGCGCGCCGGAAGCCGGCGGCCCGGGGGTGTCCGGAACCGCCCGCGGCGGAACAGCCTCCACATCCGCTGCCCGTCCGCCTGGAATCCGTCACCTACCGCTATCCCCATGTGACGCGGGATGCGCTGCGGGACGTGTCACTGACGATCCGGCCGGCCGAGTTCGTGGCGATCGTCGGCGGCAACGGCTCGGGGAAGTCGACGCTCGCCCGGATCATCAGTGGCTGGCATCCCACCGACGGGCGGGTGCTGCGGCCCGGCGACTGCGCGCTGGGCCGCACCGGCGGCACCGCTATGATCTTCCAACGTCCGGAGTCGCAGGTCCTGGGGGTGCGGGTCCTCGACGACGTCGTCTGGGGCCTGCCCGACGGCGCCACCGTCGACGTGGAGGCCCTGCTGGCGCGGGTCGGGCTCGCGAACGTCGCCGACCGCGAAACCGCCACGCTCTCCGGCGGGCAGCTCCAACGGCTGGCGGTCGCGGCCGCGCTCGCGCGGGCGCCCCGGCTGCTCGTCTCCGACGAGTCCACCGCCATGGTGGACACCGAAGGCCGCGACCAGCTCACCGACCTGCTGGCGCGGCTGCCGGACGAGGAGGGAGTCGCGGTCGTCCACGTGACCCATCACCCGGCGGAGGCACAACGGGCGCACCGCCGGATCGTCCTCGACGCGGGCCGGCTGACCTCGGCGAGCGCCCCGGCGGGCGGTGTGCCGTGCGCGTCCCCCTGGCGCCCGCCGCGGGCCCGGCCCGCGCAGTCCCGCTCGATGGCCCTCCCGTCACCCATCCCGCCGTCCAGCCCGGCCAGCAGACCCGCCACGCCCGCCATACCCCCCGCACCCGCCGCACCCGCCGCACCCGCCGCACCCGGCGCACCCGCCGCACCCGGCGCGCCTGTCACATCCGGCATACCCGCCGTGTCCGCCGTGGACGCCGCGGCCAGCACGGTCGGCATGCCCGCCGCGACCGACACGCCCGGCCCGCTGGAGCGGGCGGCGAGCCGGACTCCCCCGGTGGATCCGCCCGCGGTCATCCCCGTCCCACCGGCTCCGCCGGCCGCCGCTGTCCCGCCGGCCGTCCCCGCTCCGCCGGCCACCCCGGCTTCACCGATCAGACCGATCAGACCGGCCGTATCAGCCGGGTCGGCCGGGTCGGCCGCACCCGCCGGGCAGCGGCTCGCGCGGACGGCCGCGCTGGTCCGCCTCGACGGGGTGGGGCAGGTCTACTCGCCCCGGTCACCATGGGCCCGCCGGGCGCTGCGCGACGTCTCCTTCTGCCTGGACAGCGGTGAGGCGGTGCTGGTCCGCGGCCGCAACGGCTCGGGCAAGTCGACGCTGGCCGCCGTCCTCGCCGGTCTGCTGACTCCCTCGGAGGGTGCGGCCCACCTCGCCGGCCAGCCGCTGACCGCCTGCCCCGGCGAGATCGGGTTTGCCGTGCAGCACTCCCGGCTGCAGCTGCTGGCGCCCACCGTGGGCGCTGACGTGCGCGCGGCGGCCGGCGTGGGCGTGGCCGCCGCCGACGAGGCCCTGGCCGCGGTCGGGCTCGACCCGGAGCTCTTCCGGGACCGGCGGGTGGAGGATCTCTCCGGTGGGCAGATGCGCCGGGCCGCGCTCGCCGGGCTGATCGCCTGCCGGCCTCGGCTGATGATCCTCGACGAGCCGTTGGCGGGCCTGGACGCCCCGTCCAGGCGGATTCTGATCGATGTCCTGGTGAGCCTGCGCGCCCGGACCGGCCTGACGCTGGTGGTGATCTCCCACGACTTCGACGACATGGCCCGCCTGACCGAACGGATGCTCGTCCTGGAAGCCGGGCGACTGGTGCATGACGGACCGTTCACCGACGGCGCCACCGGAGACATACCGTGTCACCCATCCGCGCCGCTGCCCCATCCCCGGCCGGCCGGGGCCCGCACGGAGGCCGAACTCCTCGACGTCACTTCTAGTGATCGCGATAGTTTGAGTAATTGTGACGATACTTTCTGCATCCAGAACGGCACAGCCCAGGCCGGCGACGGCCACAGCGACGGCGATGCCGGCCGCAGCGACGGCAGTGCCGGCCACAGCAATGCCGATAGCGGCAGTAGCGGTGACAGCGATACCGACAGTGATGGTAGCGGCGACGGGCAGGTAGGCGATGCCGGACGCCCGGGCTGCGTGCCAGCGCAGGGACCGGCGACCGTGGCCTCACGACCGCCGTCGGGAAGATCGGGGAACAGGAGCATCCGCGGCCCGGCCGGCTCCCGCCGGGGCCGGTTCGGCCGGCGGCGGCCGGCCAGGCACGGGCACCGTACCGAGCCGAACCTGTTGCGCTACATCCCCGGTGGCACCCCGGTGCACCGCCTGTGGGCCGGCACAAAACTGATCATCATGGCGCTGCTCGGCGTGCTGATCGCCGTACGGCCGTCCTGGCCGGTGATCGGAATGGTCGCGGGGTTCGTCGGCGTCTCCATGGTCGTCGCCCGGATCCCGGTCGGTGCCGCCCCGCGCCTGCCCCGCTGGTTCTGGTACGGCCTGCTGATCGGGGTGCTGCTCACCGCCCAGTCGCACGCGGCACCGTTCGTCACCGTCGGTGGCGTACAGCTGTCCGTCGGTGGCATGCTGGACTGGCTGCGGCTGACGTCGGCGTCCATGACGATGTTCGCCGCGGCCGCGCTGCTGGGATGGACCACACCGCTGTCGGAGCTGGCGCCCGCCCTGGGCCGACTGCTGGCGCCACTGCGCAGGCTGCGGCTGCCGATCGACGAGTGGGTCGCGACGGTGGCGCTGTCCATCCGCTGCCTGCCGCTGCTCGTGGACGAGATCCGCATGCTGCTCGCGGTCCGCCGGCTGCGCGTCGGGCCGCGGCCGCCCCGCCGCCGGCTGCCGGGCCGGCTCGCGGCGCTGCCGCTGCACGCGCGATCGGTCACCGAGCTGCTGTGCACGGCGATCGTCACCTGCCTGCGCCGGGCCGCGGAGATGACCGATGCGATCGCCGCCCGTGGCGGGTTCGGCGCGGTCGCGTATCAGCCGGCGCGCCCGCGGCGGGTGGACGCCGCGGCGCTCGCGGCCCTGGCCGGGCTGACCGTGGCGACCTTCCTGGTATAGCCCTTCCCTGGTACAGCCCGTCAGCGGTACAGCCCGTCAGCCCTTCCTGGCTGTGGCCCGCGCCTGTCCTGGCCGGCGGGAGCCCTTTTGTTCTGGCCGGTAGGAGCCCTTCCTTACCGGCCAGGACAGGCCTGCGCCTGCCCCTGCCGGCAGGTCGGGCCGGGAAACGCCCCGCCGTCAGCCGAGAAAGCTGTTGAGGCCGGCCTCCTGGGCCTGCGGATCCGCCTCGGACGTACCGGGCAACAGCTCCGTCAACGGGCGGGGCGGCCCGAGGTGGAATCCCTGGGCGTAGTCCACCCCGAGGTCACGCAGGGCCGGTGCCAGCGACTCCCGGTCGATGCTCTCGGCGATGGTGTACATGCCCAGGCAGCGGGCGACGCGGACCACCGCGTCCACCAGCACCGCGTCGGCCGGGGAGGTGTCGACGTGCCGCAGGAAGTCGCCGTCTATCTTGACGTTGGTGAAGGGCAGGTTCCGCAGGTAGACGAACGAGCCCAGCCCGACCCCGAAGTCGTCCAGGGTGAACCGGCAGCCCGCGCCGGTGAGGGCCTCGGCGAGCTGGCGCACCGCGTCCGGGGCTGCGACCGCCACGCTCTCGGCGATCTCGATACCGAGCTGGGACGGGTCGACCCGGGCTGCGCGCAGCTCGGACAGGACGAAGTCGGCGAAGCCTGTGTCCTCGACCGACCGGCCGGAGATGTTCACGTGCAGGCGCAGCCGCTCCCCTCGGGCGGCGACGGAGGCGAGCGTGGCCACCGTCTGCTGCACCACCCAGCGGTCCAGGCTCAGGACCAGGTCGCTGTGCGCGAGCACGCTCATGAACTCGGCCGGGCCGATCTCGGGATGCTGGCCGTCGTGCAGCCGCAGCAGCACCTCGTATCCCTGCACCTCGTGCGAGGCCAGGTCCACGATGGGCTGCACCTGGAGGGTCAGCAGGCCGGCGTCGAGGGCGTCCCTCACCCGCTGCACCATCAGGGCACGGCGGGTGAGGTACTCGTGCCGCTCCGCAGTGAACAGCTTGGCGCAGTTGCGCCCGGCGTCCTTGGCCTCGGCCAGAGCGAGCCCGGCATGGGCGAGCGCGGTGTCGCAGTCACCCACGGCCGACAGCGGCACGACGCCGACGCTGACCGTCACCCGCACCGCGAAACCATCCACCATGATCGTGTGCCGGGCGGCCTGCTCGCGCAGGGTGTCCGCGACGGCCAGTGCCTCCGGCCCGTCACCGCTGTGCAGGACCACCGCGAACTCGTCGTCACCGAGCCTGCCGATGACGGCGGCCGGGAGCGTCTCCACCAGGCGCTGGGCGACCGAACGCATCACCGTGTCGCCGACCGAGTGGCCACGCAGGTCATTCACGATCTTGAAGTTGTCGACGTCGACCAGCAGCAGCGCGCCGGTGCGGTCAACCCCGGCGGCCAGCCGCTCGGTCAGCAGGGCTGTCACCGCCCGCCGGTTGAGCACCTCGGTGAGCGGCTCGTGCACGGACGCGTGGGCGAGCTCGTGGCGTGTCCGGACCAGCTCGGTGACGTCGTGGGCCGTACCCATGATCCGGATCGGCGTGCCGGAGTCGTCGGTGAGGATGTCCCCCCGCCATTCCAGCACACACTCGGTCACCCGGTCGGCCAGGTACATCCGAGGGGTGACCTCGACCGGGGTGACGGTGGTGATCGCCTGGTCGAACGCGCTCTCGACCGTCGCCCGGTCGTCGAGGTGCACCAACGAGCGGAAGACGTCGTAGTCGACCGGGGTGTCCGTCGGATAGCCGAGCATGGCCAGCAGCTCGTCGGACCACTCCATCTCGTTGGTGACGAGGTCCCACTCCCAGATGCCGGTACGGGCGATCGTCTCGACGTGGCGCAGCCACCGCTCGCGCAGCCGCAGCGTCTCCTCCTCGTGGCGCCGCCCGGTGACATCGGTGATCTCGTAGAGGACGAAACTGTCGGCGGGCGGCTGCCCGGAGCCGGCGGGACGGTCGGCGATCAGAGTCCGGGCCCGGACCTCCAGCCAGTGGGTGGTGCCGTCCGGCGCCTGCCACTGGGCCTGCCGCTGGCCGGTGTCGGGGACGACCCCGGCCAGCGGCAGGCCGGCCTCGGCAACCGCCACGCGGGCGGAGTACACCGGATCGGCGTCCGGCCCGCCCCACGGGTACCCGCCACCCGCCGCGCCCCCCGGCTCCACGCCACCGTGCTCGGCGGCGTCAGCGCTGTCACGCCCAGAATGATCACGTACGGTACCGGCGACAGCGTCGTGCGCGGCACCACCGCCGGTGGCCACCAGATCGAGCAGGGCCCGGTTCGCCCAGACCACACGACTGTCTGACGTGACCACCAGTAGCCCGGTGGATACCACGTCAGCCACGGAGCCGGCCATGCTAGCGACCAACGGATCTCCTCGCGCCTGTCAGCCCGGTGCACATCTCGGCTGGTCACGCTATCTTCATGGATCGCATGGCCTTCCCGATCGCATGGCGAGTGTAGCGGCAGGCAGGTGCGCACAGAACGTCAGGCTGTGGTAGCGGGTGTGTCTTCCGACGCCCGGGAACTCCTGGCATCCAGCGACACGAAAAACCATGATCGTATCATCGTCGGCCCGTCCGGCTCATCGACGACAGCAGCTCATCGACGACAGCGGGCCGTCGGCAGCGCGCAGAACTATGATCGCGCCGCCTCCGGCCCGCCGTTGCGACTCCGCCGGCAGCGACGTCAGTCGTGGATCTGCTGGGCGAGATAGTGTGCCTCACCGAGCTGGGAGACCAGCTCGAGCTGGGCATCCAGCCAGTCGATGTGCTCCTCCTCGGAGGTGAGGATCTCCTCCAGCAGGACAGCGGATCCGACGTCGTCACGCGAGCGGGTCAGGACGATCCCCTCCCGCAGCAGGCCGCAGGCCTCGATCTCGTGCGTACGGTCGGAGTTGAGCTGCTCGACAGGTGTCTCGCCGACATGGAGCGTGTTCAGCCGCTGGAGGTTGGGCAGCCCGCCCAGGTACAGCACGCGATGCACCAGCTTGTCAGCGTGGCGCATCTCGTCGATCGACTCGTCGTAGGTGTGCTTGCCCAACCGCCGGTAACCCCAGTTGAGCTGCATCCGGGAGTGCAGGAAGTACTGGTTGACGGCCGTCAGCTCATTCGTGAGGACGCGGTTGAGCAGTTCGACAATCTCCGGGTCGCCCCTCACATGAAACCTCCGCTATGTCAGCCCGATGACACAACCGGACAGCCACGGCGGTAGTCCGTCAACAGTTCCTCGATCTCGTCGAGGCAGCCACCACAACCGGTGCCCGCGGCACAGACATCACCCACCTCGCCCGTGTCGCACGCGCCCGACTCAATCACGCCGCGCAACGTCCGCTCGGAGACAGCAAAGCACGAACAGACCAGCACCGCACCTCACCACGCTCTGGAGAGAGCACCTCGTCCCATATTCCGGAACCGACGGCCCACGGACGCCGCATACGGTCGGATCAATGACAGCAAGTGCTCGTGTCTAAGTTAAACCTTCCCTAATAAAAACGTGGCCTAAGAATCCCACAGGGACAGATCGGAGGCAAGCGGGGATGAGCGAGCACCACGTCACCACCCGGCCACAACAGGCCGATCACGGCCGCGGCGGAACCGGCCTGACATACGGACAGGCCCGGTAGCTCGGAAAACAGCGGCCGCCCAGCACGGGACGCGATTCCCGGAGAGATACGGATCACACCTGGCAGCAGCCAGGATCAGGCGCCCGGATACGGTATTGCAGTACGGTACGGTCCCGTTTCGTGAAGGAGGGCACAATGTGCTGTGGACCAACCAGGTAGGCCCATATTGTCCGATATCGTCAACCATTGCCCGATATGGGCCGAAAATTCGACGATCGGGTCAGTGACGAGCATAACCGCGTCTCTCCGCGCACGATCGGCCCATTACCCGTGACGACGGCCGACGCCCAGCCCGCGCTGCCCACGACCAGTGCCACGGCGGACAGCCGGCCCATGCCCGACGCCAGGCTCACGACC
>NZ_CEVIVC010000122.1:3151-5557 GCF_982290645.1 Protofrankia sp. CiP1_Cm_nod4 | reverse complement strand
GCGGGGCACGACGGGGGCGTCGCGCCCTCGGCACCGCCGGCTACGCGGCCACCCAGACCGTCCTGCTCGGCCTGTTGTTCATGGTCTACCGTTTCGGACGGCACATCGTCGACGGCCATCAGACCGAAGCGCTCTCGCACGGGGCCGCGGTATGGCAGATGGAACGCAGCCTGTACCTGCCCGACGAGGCAGCCGTCCAGCGGCTGGCCCTGCACTCCCACCACGTGACGATCCTGATCAACGAGTTCTATTACGCGGTCCACTTCCCCGCGGCGGTCGCGCTGCTCGTCTGGGTCTTCGCCTGGCACCGCTCCGCCTGGCCCAGGGCCCGCAATGTGATCATTATCGCGACAGGCATGGCCCTGGCGATCCACATCCTGTATCCGCTCGCTCCACCGCGCCTGCTGCCCATGACGATGACAGCTCTGATCGACACCGGCGCGATATTCGGCCCGTCGCCCTACGCCCAGGGCGACGGTTTCGCGAACGAGTACGCGGCCATGCCGAGCCTGCACATCGGCTGGGCCATCATCGAGGCATGGGTCGTGGTCACCGCCCTGCGCAGCCGGTGGCGTTATCTCGCCATCGCCCAGCCCGTGGCCACCACCGCCGTCGTCGTCGCCACGGCCAACCACTACTGGGTGGACGGCATTGTCGGCGCTCTGCTCGTCCTCCTGGCGGTGCAGGTCACCAGGTTGGCCCCGCAGGCCCGGATAGTCGCCGTGATGCGTCTGATGGTGACCCGCCGCTCGGATACCTGCGGGTCGCAGCAACCGTCCTGACCCGCTCCCGGCCGTCCCCCGGCCTGCCCTGCTCCTGCCCACGGGACGGCGGCGACTGCCGTGTGAGCCCCCGGGTCGAGGAGGCAGGCCCAGGATTTCCGGCCCAGGCGCCGGGCCGAGGGCCCAGGCCGGAGCGGCCCGCCGACGGGCAGCCCGAAAGGCAGACCGGAAGGCCCGGACCATCCGGCCTGCTCATCGAGGCAGGGCTGTGGCGGCTACGGGTGGCGGCTACGGAACGAGGGCGGAGATCTCCACCCGGCGGTTGGCGGCGCGCCCGGCATCGGTGGCGTTCGTCGCCAGCGGATGGTCCGAGGCGAACCCGGCGGCCCGCAGCTGATCCGCGGACACACCGTGGTCGGTCAGATAGGCGGCGGCGGCCCGCGCCCGCGCCAGTGACAGCGCCTCGTTGAAGGCGCGCGGCCCCCGTGCGTCGGTGTGCCCCGCCAGCAGGACGCCGAGCTCGTCCTCCCGCAGCAGCGCCGCGATCCGGTCGAGCTGGACGCGGTCGGCCTCGGTCAGCTCCGAGCTGCCCGTCGCGAAGGTGATCTGCCCCTCGGCGAGGACGCTGGCGAGCCGGCCGGCCAGCGACTGCGGCGTGGCCGCACCTGCCGCCGGCTGTGGCGCGGCCGTATCCGCCGCCGGTGCTGTCGCGGTCCCGCCGGTCGCTGGCACCGGCGCGGCCGCGCCGGCCGTCGGGAGGGCCGAGGCGGAGGCGGCCGAGGCGGGAGCGGAGGCGGCCGGGGCGGAGGCGGCCGAGGCGGGAGCGTTTGGGGCGGAGGCGGCCGACCGGATGGTCAGACGGTTGTCGACCGTGGCGGCCGGCAGCGTCCTGCGGGTCTCGGCGAGGACGGCCGAGAGCAGCCGGGCCTCCTCCCCGGCGTCCGCCACGCCCCCCTCCAGAACCACCGAGGAACCGGCGATCGTCACCTTGTGCTCACCGGCGGCCGTCGTGAGCGTGCGGGCCAGGTCCGCGAGAACGGTGACCGGCGGCGCGGCCACGGCGGGGTCGACCGTCACCTTCCCGGTCAGCGTGCCGGTGCCCGCCGCCGCGGCCGCGCCGAGCACCTGCTCACGGGCGGCCCGGTCGGGCACGGTGGCGGTGACGGTGAGCGAGTCACCGTCGACCGCGATCACGAAGGGCCTGGCGGCGGCGCCGGAAAGCAGCGCCGGCACGATGCGGATGTCGCCGCCCAACGAGGCCGACCGTGCCCCGGGCACCCGCGCCACCACCTGGCGGGCCGCCTCGGCGTCGGTGAGGCTGGGGAACGTGCCGTGCACGGTGGCGTCCCGGCCGTCGAAGCTCACCCGCGCGCCGTCCTGGCCGTGCGAGCGCACCGCCAGGACGGCGCGGTCGGCAAGCTCGTCCTCGATGGGCTCACGCCGCAGCCCGAACGCCAGCAACG
Source organism: Protofrankia sp. CiP1_Cm_nod4 (assembly GCF_982290645.1). Taxonomy (NCBI): domain Bacteria; kingdom Bacillati; phylum Actinomycetota; class Actinomycetes; order Frankiales; family Frankiaceae; genus Protofrankia; species Protofrankia sp. CiP1_Cm_nod4. The sequence goes on along the minus strand of NZ_CEVIVC010000122.1, from coordinate 3,372 downwards.
CCAGCAGCAGCCAGGCAACGACCAGGCACAGGGAGAACACAACCGGACGGGGCCGCTTCAGCGCGGCGATCTGGGCCAAGGACATCGACTGGTCTCCGCACGGATTCTGGCTGGATGGCTCTTCTGGCGGGGCTCTTCTGGCGGGGGCTGCTGGCCGGGGACTGCCGGCCGGGACATCGTGACCGGCTACGCCGGGCCACGGGCCACCGTGGCTGTGATCC
>NZ_CEVIVC010000122.1:0-3069 GCF_982290645.1 Protofrankia sp. CiP1_Cm_nod4 | reverse complement strand
TGGACATGGACATGGACATGGACATTGCATCATGGCCGGGACACTGTGGCCGGGAGCACCGTGCCCGAAACCGCCTCCGGGACGCGCCGCCGCCAACACCAGCCCCTACCAGGTAACCCCACAACGGCAGCCAACGGGATCAGGGTGGAACGGCCTACCGCCGGCCAACTCTCGCACACCGGCATACCTGTGATCTGTACCGGGCCGCCACCTATCCCCGGGGTGGCCACACCAGCGCCGGGCGCGTGGGAACACCGGCGGGGACGATCGCGGCCGGCTGGGGAAGGTGCGGCTGCTGCCGGGGAGGCTGGTCGGCCGCCCCGCCAGCCGGCTCGCCGACCTGTCCCGCCTGTTCCTGCCCGACCTGCGCCTGCCCGGCCTGCGCATGTCCCTGCGCCACCTGCGCCACCTGGTCTTCCTGGTCGTCGTCCCGGTCGGCCGGACGACCGGTGAGATGATCGTCATGACCGGCGGGACGGCCGGGGGACCGCCGTTGCCCATGTGCGAGCCGCATCACGACGGTGGCCGCCACGGCCCCGAGCCCGAGCGCGAACCAGCCTCCCAGCACGTCCAGCACATAGTGGTTGGCGGTGGCCATCACCACGAAGACCGTCGCGCCCGGGTAGAGGACGCCGAGCACCCTGGTCACGCGGTGCCGGGCCAGCCGGGCGATGTTCCAGCCGCACCACAGCGCCCAGGCGCAGTGCAGGGACGGCATGGCCGCGAACTGGTTGGTGATGCCGCCGAGCCCCTTGGGCGCGGCGCTGGAGTCCCCGGCCCACCAGCCCCAGTTGTGGAACGACGCCATCGTGTCGATGAAGCCGGCGCCGGGGAGCAGGCGCGGCGGCGCCGTGGGAAGCAGGAAGAAGCCGGTAAGGCTGATCACGGTGGTGCACACGATCGTCCACCGGGCCGTCAGGTAGCGGGGCGCTCGTTTGCGGTAGAGCCAGACAAGGACAGCCGGCGTGACGATGAAGTGGAGTGTCGCGTAGTAGTAGCAGCACACCACGGCAAGGGCGGGGACGCCCTGCAACCAGTGGTTGAGCCCGCGCTCGATGCCGAGGTGCAGGTCCGCCTGGACGCGCATGATGTCCCAGCCGACGGTGAGCGCGCTGTGGACGGAACCACCCGCCACCGACCGGGTGGCGGTGTAGGTGTAGTAGAAGATGATGATCATGGTCACTTCGACCCACACCACCGGCAGGCCGTCCGACCTGCGGCGTACATGGACCATCCGCGCCCTCCGGTTCCGATCCGGCCCACCGAGCGGTCCGGCCGTCACGTCCGGGCGCATCGCGGGCGGCCGCCCTCGACTTCAGCCATCCCCTCGACGTCAACCGTCACCGCGTGCGCCGGCATCGTCGCCGCCAGGCCGTCCGCGAGGACCGGCCAGCGACTCGTACCGGACGGCCTACCAGGACGGCATCCGCCCCGACGCCCCACAGCCCTGTGGCCACTGGCTGGCGACGTCGAACCCTCCCTCTTGCCCGCCGCTACCCGATCCGTCCACCATCCGATCTGACTGTCCGGTCTCTGCCCGCGTCCTGACCGAGGCTACATCGTCCGGCCGACAAGAAGACCACCGTTCCCTCACCCACCCAGCACAACCAGCGAACAGTCGCCCGACGAGCCGCGCGGGCCGCGCGGGCCGCGCGGGCCACGCGGGCCACGCGGTCGATCCGTGCGGGGAGACAGAGGTGTGGCCTGTCACGTCCGTGGCCACCGCGGGTGACATTTTCTCGCGACGGGTAGGACAGAATCGACGCCATGGGAACAGATCTTGCGATGACCCTGGGCACCCAGGAGACCGCCAACCTGGAGTTCAAGCGGGAGGCCAGGGATCGCAACGCCATCCGTGAGGCGATCTGCGCCCTGGCCAACGATCTTCCCGGGGTGGGCGGCGGGCATCTGATCATTGGCGTCGACAAGTCCGGTAAACCGGTCAGGGAGATCGATACTTCGGATCAGGCGCTGCTCGGGCTCACCAGCATCCGGGACGAGGGAAGAATCCTCGACCGGCCTTCGATGGTGGTCAGCCAGGCGGTCTACCAGGGGCAACCGGTCATCCAGATCGAGGTCAGCGCATCCCGGACCCCGCCGGTCCGTTTCGACAACGTCGACCGGGTCAACGACTACCGGAACCCGTCGCTGGCCGCGGCGATGAAGTCGCTGGGATATGTCAACCAGTTCGGCCGGGGTATCGGGCGTATCCGGGCCGCGCTGCGCCGGAACGGAAATCCCGGACCCGGGTTCGTCGTCGATGACGCCTCGTGGACCGTGACCCTGAGGAGCACGGTGTGATCTCGGTGGCGTTGTTCAACAACAAGGGTGGCGTGGGGAAGACCACCCTCACATACCATCTCGCGTACATGCTCCAGCGACTCGGGAAAAACGTTCTTGCCGCGGACCTGGATCCGCAGTCGAATCTGACGGCAGCGTTTCTCGACGAAGAGAAGCTTGAGCTGATCTGGCAGGAGACCGACGGGCCGGCACGCCCAGCCGGGCCGGACAGCACCGGTACGGCCAGCACAGTTGCCATCGCCGTCAAGCCGATCATGGAAGGCATGGGAGACATCCGTCCATGCCATCCCGAACAGATCCTGGACGGGCTCTGGCTGCTTGCCGGTGACCTGACGTTGAGCGCGTTCGAGGACCGGTTGAGCGAGGCCTGGCCCAAAGGCTTCACCGGGGACCCGGCCGCGCTGCGGACGACTACGGCATTCCATCGGATCATTCAGATTGCCGCGCGACAGGTCGGAGCCGATGTCGTACTCGTCGATGTCGGTCCCAACCTCGGTGCGATCAACCGGGCGGCGCTGCTTGCCGCCGACACCGTACTCGTTCCGCTGGCGGCGGACCTGTTCTCCCTCCGAGGACTGCGCAACCTCGGGCCGACCCTCCGGATGTGGCGGCGGACCTGGCACAACAAGGTGCTCCCGGACCTTCCGGCCAGGATCGACGCGCCGCCCGGGCGAATGACTCCTCTCGGTTATGTCATCATGCAGCCGACGATGCGCCTGGACCGCCCTGTCAAGGCGTATCAGCGGTGGCTTGACCGTATTCCTCAGG
>NZ_CEVIVC010000121.1:12514-15182 GCF_982290645.1 Protofrankia sp. CiP1_Cm_nod4 | reverse complement strand
AGGCGAGGGTGGCCAGCCGCTGTGCCGCCGCCCGCAGGGTGTCCAGCCGTTTCGGGAAGGCGAAACGCACGATGTGACGCCCGTACGCGGGATCGTTGAAGAACGACGACCCGGGGACCGACGCCACCCCGGCCGTCTCCAGCAGCCGGCGGGCGAAGGCCACGTCGTCCCCGTCGGGGTCGAACGATCGCGTATCGCACATGACGTAGTACGCGCCGTCCGGCGGCCGGAAGCGGAAGCCGGCCGTGGCGAGCGCGTCGCACAGCAGGTCACGGCGCTCGAGGTAGTCGGCGACGAGGCCGTCGTAGTAGCTCGGCGGCAGTGCCATGGCGGCGGCCCCGCCCGCCTGCAACGGCGCGGCGGCCCCGACGGTCAGGAAGTCGTGGACCTTGCGGATGGCGGCGGTGTAGGCCGGTGGGGCGATGGTCCAGCCGACCCGCCAGCCCGTCACCGCGTAGGTCTTCGACAGGGCGTTGATCGTGACCGTGCGGTCGGCGAGCCCCGGGACGGTGGCGGGCGGGATGTGCCCGCCCGGGCCGAGATACTGGATGTGCTCATAGATCTCGTCGGTGAGGACGAGCGCGTCGTGCCGCTGGCAGAGCTCGGCGATCAGCTCCAGCTCGGCGCGGGTGAACACCTTGCCGGTCGGGTTGTGCGGCGTGTTGATGACGACGGCCCGCACCCGGTCGGAGAAGGCGGCGCGCAGCTGCGCCTCGTCGATGCTCCAGTCGGGCCCGTGCAGCGGGACGAACCTCGGCCGCGCGCCGGAGAGGATCGTGTCCGGGCCGTAGTTCTCGTAGAAGGGCTCGAAGAGCAGCACCTCCTCGCCGGGGTCGACCAGCGCGAGCATGGTCGCGATCATCGCTTCGGTGGAGCCGCAGGTCACGCAGATCTCGGTCTCCGGGTCCACCGTCCACCCCGGGTAGGTACGGGCGACCTTGGCAGCGATGGCGTGCCGGAAGGCCTTCGCGCCCCAGGTGATGGCGTACTGGTTGTCGTCCGCGTCGATGGCGGCCTTCGCCGCCTCCTTCAGCTCGGCCGGGCAGGGGAAGTCCGGGAAGCCCTGGGCGAGGTTGATGCCGTCGTGTGCCAGGCAGAGCCGGGTCATCTCCCGGATCACCGACTCGGTGAACGTCCCGGCCTTCGCCGACACCCGCGACGGGCTGCCCGCGGGCCGGGCCCGGCCGCCACCGGGCAGCCGGGCGTCCGGCAGCACGGCCGGAGACACGGCCGCGACCGTGGACACGGTGTTCGGCTGGCCGGCACTCACTCGCTCTGTCACGAAGCCATCATGGCCCAGCTCCCGCCGGCCTACCGGACAACGAGCAGGTCCCGGACGCTCCTCGACCGAAACCGCCGGCGGGGCCACGACCGGTAACAGCGGCGGAGAGCCGGAGGCAGCGGCCATTCGCATGATCCCTACAACGGCCCATGAGCAAGGACGGGACTCGGTACTGTTGTGACAGTACCGAGTCCCGTCCTTCGGGCACTTCGGCGGGGCTGCCCGAACAGAGGTGTGGCGGACGACGGCGTTCAGGTGTTTCCGCAGGTCGCAGCCTTACCCGGGCAAATGCCAGCCAGATTCCCCGGCACTCCCCGGCCGGGCCGCGCAGGGACGGGCTGGCGCGAGAGCGGATGGGCAGGCGCGAGGGGACGGGGCGTGCCCGAGGGCGGCAGGCGTCTCCGGCCCAGGGTACGGGCTGACCCCAGAGGAGTACGGGGCTCAGCCGGACGGCTCGGTGCCGGCGTCGGCGACGGCGTCGGCAACGGCGTCCCAGGGGGCCCGGTCGGGGGCTGCGGCGCGGCCCTCGGGGCAGTGCCGCCGGTAGTCGCACCAGGAACACAGCCGGCCCGGCTGTGGCGGGAACGCCGTGTCCGGCTCGGCGCCATCACGCAGCGCCTCGGCCGCCCGCTCGGCGTCGTCGGCCAGCGCCTCGGCCCGCTGCAGCTGGCGGTGCAGCGACGCCTCGTCATGCTCGGCGCCGGCCACGGTGCCGGTGGGCAGATGGTGCAGCTCCACCCGCCAGCAGGGGCGGCGCAGAGTGCGGGAGACCGCCAGCGCGTACAGCGCCAGCGCCTGGGAGACCCGGGCGTCGTCGTCGGTGGGCGCGCGGCGTCCCGTCTTGTAGTCGACGACGACGAGCTCGCCGTCCCGGTCGTCGAGCCGGTCGACCCGCCCGGACAGGGCCAGCCGTTCGGTGCGCGCGGCGACCTGGCGTTCCACCGCCCTGGGCTCGCGGGCCGGGTCGAGGGTGGCCACGTAACGTCCGGCCATCTGCGCGGCCCGTTCCCGCCAGGCCGTGGACTGCTCGGCGTCCCGCCAGCCGTCCGTGACCCACAGCAGCCGGACGAGGTGGGCGGCGCGGGTCGGCGTGCGGCGGGCCAGCGGTTCGTCCCACCAGGCCCGCAGGGCGTTGTGCACGCTGGAGCCGAGGGAGTTGTGCGCCCATGGCGGCCCCTTCACCGGCGCCGGCCGGTCGAGATAGGCCATCCGGTAGCGGCGGGGGCATTCCGCGAACGCGGACAGTTTCGACGGGGTGCACACGAACAGCCGCCGCGGCATGCCGTCCAGCTGCAACTGGGCCACGAGACGATCCTCTCATCCGTCCTGCCGCCGCCCTGGTGACACCCTCATGCCGTCCCGCCGCCGTCCCGGTGACGCGCCCAT
>NZ_CEVIVC010000121.1:0-12221 GCF_982290645.1 Protofrankia sp. CiP1_Cm_nod4 | reverse complement strand
TGCCCGGCATTCGGGTGACGCCCGGAGCCATCGGCGTGACGTCCCGCCCGCTTCTGGGTCATGTGCGGTCACGGTGCGAGCCGGACGGACCGCTGGACGGTGGCAATCCCGGCTGGCATGCTGGTAGCCATGCCTGGTGGATCTCCTCTTTGCGCGCGCCGCGCGAGCAGATCGCCGGATCATTTTTACCAGGGACCGGGCACGGTCCCTGCACTGCCGCGTATCTGACGCGACACGCCGAGACTCAAGGCCCGGACTTTCCCCGGGCCTGTCCGGCTCCGGGATGGCCGGGTCCCGGATGAAAAGAGCCCAGATGACAAGCCACGCGCTTCCCGCCGCCACGCCGGCACCGACGGTCTCCTCGATCGCGGACGGCCGGCGGGCCATAGACGAGATCGACACACAGCTCCGCGCGCTCGTCGGCGCCCGTCTGGAGATATCCCGGCAGATTCAGGCGCTGCGTTCCGCGGACGGCGGCCCGCGCATCCAGCACGAGCGAGAAAACGCGATCATCACAGCCTGGTCGCGGGAGCTCGGGCCCCGCGGGGTCGAAATCGCCCTGTCCATTCTCACTCTGTGCCGAGGATCCCTCGCATAAGCCTTCGTCCCGCGAACGCCCCGGCCCGCGGACGCCAGCCGAGTTCCCGCCCCGAGGCACGCTCCCGGCTCCCCGGCGACGTCTTTCCCTCGGTAACGCCGTCCCTCCGCGACGCCGTCCCCAGTGACGCCGTCACCGGTGAATGCCGTCCCCGGTGATGCCTTCCCGGTCGGGTCTGCTGGTTCACGGGCTCTGGAGCCGCCGGTCGGTGGAGCTGCCGCGTTCGGGCCGCCGCTCCCACGGCCCGGGGCCGCGGCGATGCCCGGCGGTGGCGTCCTCACCTGTTCCCGCATCCGTCCCCGCGGAAGTCCCCACGGGGGTTCCCGCGGAAGTCCCCACGGGGGTCCCCAGGGACTCGGCCAGCAGCGCCCGCAGCTCCGCCCGCAGCTCGGAGCGCAGGTAGTCACGGGTGGCCAGCTCCCCGACCCGGATACGGATCGCCGCTATCTCGCGGGCGAGGTACTCGGTGTCGTCGAGCTGGCGTCCGGTCCGTTCCCGGTCCTGTGCGAGGTTGGCCCGGTCCCGGTCGTCCTGCCGGTTCTGCGCCAGCAGGATCAACGGCGCGGCATACGCCGCCTGCAGGGACAGCGCCAGCGTCAGAAAGATGAACGGGTAGTTGTCGAACCGCAGGTCACGGGGCACGATGATGTTGTAGCCGATCCACAGCACCACCACGATGCTCTGCACCACCAGAAAGCGCGCGGTCCCGATGAACCGGGCGATCCGCTCGGCGGCCCGGCCGAAGGCGTCCGGTTCGTAGGGACGGCGGACCAGCGCCGACCGGCGGGACGGACGGGGCTGATCGAGTCTGCCCGTATGGCGGCGGAGCCTCATCAGGTCCCCGCCGCACCCGAGCCACCCGCACCCGAGCCACCCAGGCTCGTGACGTTCCGGCTCGTAGCGTCCCGGCTCGTGGCGTCCGGCCCCGTGGTGTCCGGGTCGAGGTCGTGCTCCCGCCAGCCGGGCGGCAGCAGGTGGTCCAGCACGTCGTCGACAGTAACCACCCCCACCAGCCGGGCGCCGTCGTCCAGCACCGGGACGGCGACCAGGTTGTACGACGCGAGGTGCCGGGTCACCTCCTGGAGCGACGCCTCCGGCCGCAGCGGGGTGATGCCGACGTCGACGACACCGCTGACGAGCGCCCCGGGCGGTTCCCGCAGCAGCCGCTGGAAGTGGACGAGGCCGAGGTAGCGCCCGGTGGGCGTCTCGAACGGGGGGCGCACCACGTACACCTGCGCGGCCAGCGCCGGGGAGAGCTCCGGCGCCCGGATCCGCGCGATCGCCTCGGCCACAGTCGCGTTCGGGCCGAGGATCACCGGTTCGCTGGTCATCATGCCCCCGGCGGTCCGGTCCGGGTAGACGAGCAGACGCCGGACCGGCGCGGCCTCCCACGGCTCCATCAGCCGCAGCAGCCGCTCGGCATCCCCGGCGGGCAGGTCCCCCAGCAGGTCGGCGGCGTCGTCGGGGCCCATCGCCTCCAGGACGTCGGCGGCCCGCTCGTCGGCGAGCCCGCCGAGCAGCTCGACCTGCTCGTCCTCGGACAGTTCCTCCAGGACGTCGGCGAGCCGCTCGTCGTCGAGGGCCGCGGTCACCTCGACACGGCGTTTGTCGGAGAGGTCCCGCAGCAGCGCGGCGAGGTCCGCCGGCCGCAGCTTCTCGAACACCTCGAGCATGTTGGCCGCGCCCTGGTCCTCCTCCGGCAGGGAGAAGCCGGTGACCTCGGCCCAGGAGACCGTGCGGATCTCGCCGCGGCGCCGCCGGCCGATGCGTACCGCGACGTGGTCGAGGACCCAGTCCCCGCCGCGGACCTGTTCGATCGCGGCGTCGACCACGGTGGCCGGGGCGCCGGTGGCGACCAGCGTCACCTGCCGGTCCAGCAGCTCGCCGAGCACCAGGGTCTCACCGGGACGCTGGGCGAACCGGCGCCAGCTCAGCCGGGCCGAGGAGAGCACCACGGCGCCCGACTCCACCCCCGTCACCCGCCCGATCGGGACGAAGATCGGATGACGCTGCACCTCGACCGCGAGCCCGAGGACGCGGGGCGGCTGGCTACCCGGCCGCAGCATCACCACCACGTCCCGCAGCCGTCCGACCACGTCCCCGTTGGGATCGAGGACGAGCAGCCCCGCCAGTCGGCGACAGAACATCCGCCCCGACACCGCCGTCACCGCCGACCACCCGTCATGACACCCGCCCCACCGAACACCTGGCGCGACGCCCGCCACAGCCAAATACCCGCCGTCACGGCCGACCACCGCAACGGTTGATGGTTCGGCCTCACGGCGCGAGGCTACCCCCACCTTCACGGCTCCCGATCCAGGCGATGTTGTCAGTGAACGGAGCCATGACGTGGAAACCGTCGCCGTGACGAGGCCAGGAACCACGTAGTCGCTCCGTCCGCGCACTCATCTGTCCCGGTCGGGGGGCTGGGTTGAGGGTGTGGGAGCGCCTGCGGCTCACACGGAAGCCGGTTGACGCGTGTCCAGGTGAGTACGCTAAGCGAGATGGACGGATCACAGGGCACCCCGAACAGGCCCCGAGTGCGCTGCCAGCGGGTACTCGCACTCCGGGACGAGACGACAGGGCCGGTGGCGCGTCGCCCATGGCCGAGGTCCGAAGATGCGACAGCCACGATCTGCAGTACTTTTTGGTACTCGAGTTCAAGATACGTCCCGACGAGACGAAGACGGCACGGGAGGCGGAGCAGGCATGAGCGAGTCCGAGCTACCGCGTGTTCTCCGTGACGTCGAGGAGATCGACGCGGATCCCGACACCGAGCGCATGATCTATGAAGCGCTTGCGGACCTTGCGGCCGGCCGGTCGGTGATCTGTGAGAGTGACGCCGCATTCGACGCGCTTCTTGACTCCCTGTCCGCGAAGCCCTACCCACAGGCAAGCTGACTCGCTGCTTATCCACAGCGCCACAGCCTTGACGCACATGGGGCTATATCATGTGCGTCATGATGGAACGGATCGGCGTACGGGAGCTCCAGCACAACGCTTCCAGGATCCTCGACCGGGTCAAGACCGGCGAGACCATCGAGATCACCGAACGCGGCCGCCTTATCGCCGTTCTCACCCCACCCAGCGACCTCCACCAGGCGCGGGCACGGCTGATCGACGAAGGAGTGCTCCAGCCCGGCGAGGGCGGTCTCGCCGATTGGGAGCCCGGGCCCCCACGCACGGACGGGCCGGCGCTGTCGGAGGTACTCCTCGACATGCGCGCCGAGGACGATCGTTGATCTACCTGGACTCGTGCGCGCTGGTGAAGCTGGTCGTCACCGAGGCCGAGACACCCGCGCTGCGCGCCTTCCTCGGCGCGCACGCCGGATATCCCCAGGTGACCTCCCTGCTCGCCCGCGCCGAGGTCGTCCGAGCGGTACGGCGCGCCACCGCGGACGACGCCGACCTGTACAAAGCGGCGGTGACCATGCTCAACCGCCTCGACCACATCATCCTGGACCGGCCCGTCCTGGACGACGCCGGGGCGGTCGCCGGCCCGCTGGTGCGCACCCTCGACGCGATCCATCTGGCCGCCGCGCGGCGGCTCGGCGACAGCCTGACAGCGTTCGTCACCTACGACCGCCGGCTGGCCACCGCCGCCCTCGACCTCGGTTTCCCCGTCCGCGCCCCCTGATCCCAGAACCCCCTGATCCCAGAACCTTGGGAACGGATGCGGACGCGGTGGGCAGCGGTGCCGCTGGACGTATTTGTACTGCTGGACGTATTTGTGCCGGTGGACGTATTTGTGCCGGTGGCGGCCGGTGGGATGGGCTCGTCCTGTGGGACGGGCTAATAGGGCGCTCGGCGGGCCAGGTCGAGGGCGTAGGGCTGCCAGAACTCGCCGGCCGGGGGGCCGCCGTTGCAGGTGCCGTCGGACTCGCCGGGGCCCTTCACCCACAGGAACGCGTCCGCGTGCTCGTCGCCGGTCTGGGTGGTCGGGCGGGCTCCCAGCGCCCGGCCCGGCGGGTTGCACCACTGCCTGTCCGGGGCCGGGCCGCGGCCGTTGCGGCTGGTGTCGACGACGAAGTGGCCGCTGCCGCCGAGCTCGGCGACGATCTGGTTGCCGTAGGCCAGCAGGTCGGCGGTGGCGACGAAGTTCGCCGTGTTCAGGGCGAAGCCGCGCACGGCGGAGACGCCGGCAAGCCGCAGGCGGCCGGCCATCTCGGTGGCGCTGCGCCAGTCCGGCTGCCCGGCGTCGAGGTAGACGGTGGCCCCGTGCCGGGTCAGCAGCGTGCCCGCCTCGCGGATGAGCGTGTAGCGCGTCCGCTGGCCGGCGGCGGGCAGGCAGTCCGCGCCGGCGATCGCGTCCGGCTCGAGTACCACCACGGCGGGGCCGGCGCCGATGCCGGCGGCGACCTCCGAGATCCACGCGCTGTACTCGTCCGGCGAGTTCGCCCCGCCGGCGGAGTAGCCGCCGCAGTCGCGGGCCGGTATGTGGTAGACGGCGAACACCGCGACCGCCTGGGCGGCCCGCGCGCTGTCGACCCGCTCGGCAACGATGGCGCGGACCCGCGCGGTCGGGAACCAGTCGCCGAGCCACATCGCCTGCGGAGTATTCGCGATCTTGTCGAGCAGGGCCGCGTTCACGGGGTCCTGGCCGCGCAGCCGGGCCGCGGCGGCGTCCGCCTGGCTGTCGGGATCATCATAGAAACGGGCGCCGGCCAGCGGGCTGCCGGCCGCCGCGGCGTCCGGGCTGTCCGCGGCGACGGGGGACAGCGGCGCTCGCAGCGTCCCCGCGTCCCCGGGCCGGTAGCCGGCCGTCAGGACACCGGCCGCGGCCAGGGCGATCGTCGCCGCCGCGGCGAGGTGGCGCCAGACGGGCACCTCCTGCGGGATCCTGCCCAGCGGCCCCTGACGGGCCTTGCGAAGAAACGAGCGCACAACGCCTCCGGAGGCACAACGGTCGCGTCAGAACAACAACATCAAGCCCCCTCGCGGACTACTTTATGGGCTATCTACCCGATATCAGGCGATACGGACAGTGATTGTTGATACTGTGCAGTGCCCCCGATGCCGCTCGGTGGGCTGATATCGAACGCCCCCGGCCGGGCCGTACGGCCCGCTGGGCCCGCTGGCCGTCCGCGCGGGCCGGCGTTCGCCGGCAGGCCTCCCCGCCACACGTTCGCGGAGCGCCATACGGTCATCGCGGCCGGGGCGGCGGCACGGGCGGGCGGGCCTTGGGCCGGGATGCCGCCAGGGCCGGGACGGTGCCGCGCAAGGGGCCACCCGCCGGCGTCGCTGGCGCCCGCCCGCGAATGCCGTGATACTTCTCATAAGTATACGACGACCCGCACGTGATTCCCGACAGCCGGTACAGAAATGGCACGGGCCGACCACGGTACGGCGAGAAAGGAAGCGGACACCATGGGCAGGATCGCGCAGACCGATGGTCTGACGGACGTCCAGGCCGACATTTTGTCGGCTGTGCGCACATTCGTCGACAAAGAGATTCTGCCATACGCCACGGAACTCGAGCACAAGGACGAGTTCCCGGAGGCGATCGTCGAGGCCATGAAGGAGATGGGGCTGTTCGGGATCACGATTCCCGAGGAGTACGGCGGGCTCGGCGAGTCGCTGCTCACCTACGCCCTGGTCGTCGAGGAGATCGCCCGCGGCTGGATGAGCGTGTCGGGAGTCATCAACACGCATTTCATAGTCGCCTACCTCCTCATCCAGCACGGCACCCCGGAACAGAAGCAGCGGCTGCTGCCGAAAATGGCCACCGGGGAGATCCGCGGCGCCTTCTCCATGAGTGAGCCCGGCTGCGGCTCGGACGTGTCCGCGATCACCACCCGGGCCACTCCCGACGGCGACGACTACGTGATCAATGGCCAGAAGATGTGGCTGACCAACGGTGCCCGCGCCGCCCTCGTCGCGACTCTCGTGAAGACCGACGAGGGCGCCGACTCCGTCTACCGGAACATGACGACGTTCCTGCTGGAGAAGGAGCCCGGGTTCGGCACCCACGAGGGCATCACGATCCCCGGGAAGCTGGAGAAACTCGGCTACAAGGGGGTCGAGACCACCGAGATGGTGCTCGACAGCCACCGGGTGCCGGCGTCGTCGGTCCTCGGCGGCCCCGACGGCCGCGGCAAGGGCTTCTACCAGATGATGGACGGCGTGGAGGTGGGCCGGGTCAATGTCGCGGCCCGCGCCTGCGGCATCATGATCCGGGCGTTCGAGCTGGCCATCGCCTACGCCCAGCAGCGCCGCACCTTCGGCCACCAGATCGCCGACCACCAGGCGATCGCCTTCAAGCTGGCGGAGATGGCGACCAAGGTGGAGGCCGGCCACCTGATGATGGTGAACGCGGCCCGCAAGAAGGACAGCGGCCAGCGCAACGACGTCGAGGCCGGGATGGCCAAGTTCCTCGCCAGCGAATACTGCTACGAGGTGACGACCGAGTCGTTCCGTATTCACGGCGGATACGGCTACTCGAAGGAGTACGAGATCGAGCGGCTTTTCCGGGAGGCGCCGTTCATGCTCATCGGTGAGGGCACGTCCGAGGTACAGAAGAGGATCATCAGCCGCGCGCTGCTGCGGGACTACAAGCTGCAGCAGTAGGCCGCCGGACCGCCGCGGGACGCACGGCCACGAAAAACCGCGGAACCGGCGGTGCCACAAAATGCACGAAGCCGTGGAAACCGCGGAAGACTTCCCGCGAGAACTCGTGAGATATCCACGGGTTCTCGCGGGAGAACATCACGAGAAACATCGTGTGCGGCTTTAGTTTTTTATGCCGGGCACTGCTGTCGGGCCCCGGCCGAGGGCCGGCTGTCAGCCCCGGCCCCGGCCCGGCAGCCGGCCCGGAACACGGCCGGACCCAGCCACCCCACGGCCGCCCCTCGTCCGCACGGATCGTTACTCTACAGATACTGCCTGGACGGGCCGACCATCGCGCGCACGGTCTTGCCGTCGTGGAACTCGCCGATGGCGGTCATCGTCCAGTTCGGGCCGCCGGACTGGCGGACCACCTTGCACATGACGAGCCCGGTCTGCGGCTTCGACTCGGACAGGTCGAACCGGACGAGTTCGGCGCCGGTGAAGTCGTCGATCAGCCGGCAGAAGGCGTTGCGGACCTCGGTGAAGCGCTGCCCCTGGAAACTGTTCACCGTGAAGACCAGGGCTTCGACGTTCGGCGGAAGCGCGGCCAGGTCGACGAAGATGGTCTCGTCGTCGCCCTCACCGGAACCGGTGAGGTTGTCGCCGGAGTGGCGGACCGCGCCGCGGGCACCCTTCTTGGACATGAACCACACCTTGTCCACGTCCTTGCCCCGGCCGTCGAAGAGGATGCAGGAGGCGTCCAGGTCGATCTGGCGCCCGCTGTACGCGGGATCCCAGCCGAGGCCCATCCGCACCCGGGTCAGCGGCGGCGCCCCGGTCTTGACCAGCGAGACGCTCTGGCCCTTGCGCAGGGAGACCCGGCCCTTGTCCAGGTTCACGGATGCCCCGCCCCCGCCGCCGGCCGCCGCGGACGGCGGCGCGCCCCAGCCCTGCTGCGCGGCCGGGGGCTGAGGCTGGCCGCCGCCCCAGCCGCCACCCTGCGGCGGCGCCTGCTGCTGCCCCTGCGGCGCACCCCAGTAGTGCTGCTGCCCGCCAGCGGGCTGCGCCGGTGCCGGCGTCGGCGGCCCCCAGGGGCCCGGGGACGGCTGCGGCTGCGGCTGCCCCCACGGCTGGGCCGGCGGCGGCTGGGCCGGCGGCGGTGAGGACGACGGCGCGCCCCAGCCACCCCCCGCCTCGGCGGGCTGCGCGGGCTGCCCCGTCGGGGCTCCCCACCGCTGCCCCGGCGGCGGGGTGACGATCTGGGTGGGCGGGTCGACCGGCGGGGTGCCGGGGTCGTCCACCGTGATCCCGAAGTCGGTGGCGATGCCGGCGAGCCCGGAGGCGTACCCCTGCCCCACGGCGCGCACCTTCCACGCGCCCTGGCGCCGGTAGAGCTCCACGAGTATCAGCGCGCTCTCGACGGTGAGATCGACCGGGTCGAAGCGGGCGATCTCCTCACCCCGGGCGGCCCGGGCGACGACCCGCAGCCCGCTGACGGCCGCGAAGGTCTGTGTGCCGGAGCCGTCCAGGCTGCCGGTGACGACCACCTTGTCGATGTCGGCCGGCACCTGCGTCAGGGTGAACTCGAGCGCGGACGGCGGGAGCAGGCGTACCCCCGGCCCGGTGGGCTGGTTGAAGAACACGAAGTCGGCGTCGGAGCGGACCTTGCCGTTCGCGGTCACCAGCAGCGCGGCGATGTCCAACGGGGTGGACGAACTGATCTCCACCCGTACATCGGTAGTGGACAACGGTGCGTTCGCGCCCTTGCTCAGCACCTGCGCCATGGTGGCCTCCGCATCTGCCCTGTCGCCTGTCCGCCTGTCGGCATGTTGCTGATCGGCATGTTGTTCGACGCCCGCGGGCGTGACTCCCGCGAGGCCATCGTGACGGATACCGGCTCCCGGCCGACAACCGGCACCCGGCGGCCGCCCGTTCCCCCATGACGGTGGACGCGCCCGACCGGGTAACGACCCGGCCCCGATCCACGGTTCCACCTGATAGGCCTGATATGCCTCTCCGGAGCCGAAAATTTCCCGGCGCTGCCCGGATCCGGATTCGGGCCGCGTCCGGCGGATCCCCGCTCGCGCGGACCAGCGGCGCCCGGGCGGTCGATATCCACAGGGAAGCCGTCCGCCGGAGGCCGTCCACAGGGAAGCCGTCCGCCGGACGATATCCGCCGGAGGCGGCTTAGAGTCGGCGCTGTGGACGTTCCGGAGGTGTTGAAGCGGGTGGAGACGCACCTGCTGCGGGAGTTCGGCCCCGACACGGGCCGCGCGGAGATCACGTTTCTCGGTTCCGAACCGATCGAGGTGCTGCGTTTCAGCCACCCGACGGAGAGGGTCATCCGTTATGCGACCCTCGGGATGTCCCGGAGCCCGATGAGCGATCCGGCCTCCCCCGTGCTCGACCCGGCGGGGCCCCGTGCCGAACTGGTGCTCTCGCTGAAGGAGCCCCGCGACAGCGTGGCCCGCCGGCTGGCCCTGCTGGCCGCGATCCCGGCCGTCGAAGGCGTCCCGGTGGTCGCCGGGGCCGGCCTCGACCTCGGTGAACCGTTGTGGGACGGCGCCGGGTTCACCGCGGTCCTCGTCGCCGAACCCGGCGGGCTCATCCCGGACCTGCCGCTACCGGACCCGTCCCCGAAAGATCCGGCACTGGAAGATCCGACGCTGTTTGATCACGATCCGCCCGCTCCTGATCCGTCCCTGCCGGGCGGGCCCGCGGGCCGGCAGCCGGCGCGGACGCCTGTCCGCGCGCCGGTGCGTTTCCTGCCGGTCCTGCCGATGACGCCGAACGAGTCCGCGTTCAAGCGGGTCCACGGGGCGGCCGAACTGCAACGGCGCTGGCTGGCCGCCGGCACCGACCTGCGCGATCCCCGGCGCGTCGGGCTGCGTCTGGACGCCGGCGACCGGTAGGGGCACCGTCCGGCAGGGACAGCGTCCAGGAGAGATCAGCCGGTGACGGCGATGTCGGCGAGGTTCTTGACGACCGGGACGCAGATCCGTTCGACCCAGGCGTCCACCGCCTCACCGCCGGGCGGGACGACGATCACGGTGTCGATGCCGAGGCGCGCGTACCGCTCGGCATCGGCGAGGAAGGCGCCGGCGTCCTCCCGGGCCAGCGCGTCGCCGTTGTAGATGATCGTCTTGGAGATCTCCGCGTAGTCGCGGCCGACCGCGTCGCAGTGCGCCCTCAGCACGTCGAGCTTGTGTGCGACCACGTCCACCGAAGGGGCGAACAGGTTGCAGGCGTCACCGTAGGTCGCCACCAGGCGCAGCGTCCTGCGCTCCCCGCTGCCCCCGATCAGGATCGGCACGCGCGGCCGGCTGACCGGCGCCGGCACGCACAGCGTCTCGGCGAGCTGGTAGTGCCGGCCGGCGAAGGGGCCGTTGTCCTCGCTCCACATCTGCCGGCAGATCCGCAGCGTCTCCTCCAGCCGCTCGAACCGCTCGGCGACCGGCGGGAACGGCACGCCCAGCCCGTGGTGCTCGCGGTCGTACCAGGCGGCGCCGATGCCGAGCTCCGCGCGTCCGCCGGACAGCACGTCCAGGGTGGCGATGATCTTCGCGAGCAGTCCGGGGTGACGGTAGGTCACGCCGGTGACCAGCAGCCCGAGCCGCAGCCTGGACGTGTAGGCGGCGAGGAACCCCAGCGTGGTGTAGCCCTCCAGCATCGGCTCGTCGGCCGGGAACATCGCCTCCATCTGGAAGTAGTGATCCATCACGCTGAGCCGGGCCACGCCCGCGTCGTCGGCGACCCGGGCGGCACGCCCCAGGACCGGCCCGACCGCCTCCGCTCCGCCCGGCCAGGTGAACCGGACCACGTGTACGCCAAGCAGCATCGCCAACTCCTCACGTCTCACGTCTCACGTCCCGGTCGTGCCCGGGGCTTCTCGCCGGGAGGGCCGCGGGCGGCACGGTCGTGTTCTCCCGCGCCGGCTTTCCGCGCCAGAGGACGTCCCGCCGGTCCCGGAGTTCCCGCCCGGCGGTGGCGGGGCGGAAGCCCGGTCCCAACCGGCCCGGCCGGGCCCGGCGAGGCCCCGCCGGGCCCGGATCTCCGGGCCGTCACCGGCACGCGCCGGCCGTCGTCGTCCCGCCCTGTCACCACCCCGGTCGCAGCTGTATCCCGGTCGCCGCCGTCGTCCCTGCCGCCGTCCCCATCCTGACGGACGTCGGCGGGCATGGCCACGCTGGGACGGGCCGGAGCTCCCCGGGCGCGGCCGCCGTGGCCGGCGGGGCACCGCGCGTGGACACCCCACGCTCACCGCCGCGCCACCGCCCTGTCACCGCCGTGCCGCCATCGCACCTCACCACACGGTGTTCTGCCGCCATCGCCACCCCGCCGCCGTTCACCCGGCCGCCGTTCACCCGGCCACTGGCACGCTGCCAGCCCTTCGCCGCACCGCCGTCAAGAGGCGATCGAATAGCTACTTTCCGCAATTACCGATCGGGTGTGGCCGTGAATCGGGCAGGTGCCCGGCCGACCTGGAAGGATCGGGCCCGGGCGGGTTCGCGACGGCGGGCCCCGTCGTGCCGCGGCGGGGAACTCCGGGAGAGCGAGGAGAGCGCATCATGCAGTTCGGCCGGTATTACGAGGAGTTCGAGGTCGGCGCGGTCTACAAGCACTGGCCGGGCAAGACGGTCACCGAATACGACGATCACCTGTTCTGCCTGTTGACCATGAACCACCATCCACTGCACCTGGACGCGCACTACGCCGAGGAGACCACCCAGTTCAAGCGGAACGTCGTCGTCGGCAACTACGTGTACTCGCTGCTGCTCGGCATGTCCGTCCCGGACGTCTCCGGCAAGGCCATCGCCAACCTTGAGGTCGAGTCCCTCCGGCACGTGAAGCCGGTCTTCCACGGCGACACCATCTACGGCGAGTCCGAGGTGCTGGACAAGGTCGAGTCGAAGAGCAAGGACGACCGGGGCATCGTGCGGGTCGAGACCCGCGGCTACAACCAGGACGGCACCCTGGTCTGCATCTACCGCCGCAAGGTGATGGTGCCCAAGCGCTCCTACGGCGAGGCCCGTGGCGGCGAACAGCCCGGCCGCCCCGTCCCCAACGGCTCCTGACC
>NZ_CEVIVC010000120.1:11913-15096 GCF_982290645.1 Protofrankia sp. CiP1_Cm_nod4 | reverse complement strand
TCAGTCGCATACCTCATACCCACGGTCTACCCGACGATCAGAACCAGTCCCATCCGACACCACGGATTAAGCCTTGTTATACATCACTGTGCTTGACGTGCTCAGTTTCAATCCCTCCAGGGATGATCACGGACTTGCCAGTGATATGGAGCCTTACCGCGACTTCGTGTTTCAATCCCTCCAGGGATGATCACGGACGCGGGAACGGCCGGCGCGGACAGGGCAGGGGCGGAGTTTCAATCCCTCCAGGGATGATCACGGACGATGGGACTGCGTGAACTGCGTGACTTGTTCATGTGTTTCAATCCCTCCAGGGATGATCACGGACCTGGAGCCAAACCGCAAATGGTGGCTCCGCACCCCGTTTCAATCCCTCCAGGGATGATCACGGACCGCAGGAAGACTACAACATTGATAATGAGGCGTTGGTCGTTTCAATCCCTCCAGGGATGATCACGGACCCGAGGGTAAACGTGCAGGTCACGGGGGGTTTGTTGGGCTGGGTGGCGGGGGGGTTTGCAGCGGTCCGGCGGTAGTGCAGAGGCCCAGGTCACAGGCATGATCCTTATTTTAGAGGATCGCGCTCTGGTTGCCCACCATCGCGTGTTCGGGGCGGGTGGTCTCCAGTGGGTAGGGGTGTAGGGAGGGTGCCCGGTGGGTTCGGATCAGATGTTGCCACAGGAAAGATCCAGATACCGATAGATGTGCGGCCGGGAGAGGAGGGCCTGGCGCTGGGGGGTAGGCGGCTCTCCTTTGAGCGTGCTGCTGAGCGTGAGCGTGCTGCGCTGAACGCTGTGAAGACACTGCGGCAGATCTTGGAAACGAGGGGTGTGTCACCGCGCTTCCAGGAGGGTCTTGCCGATGGTGGCTCGGGACTGGATGGCTGTGTGTGCGTCGGCTGCGCGTTCCAGGGGGAAGCGTTGGCCGATCACTGGGCGTAGGCGACCGGCCGCCGCCTCCGCCAGTGCGGTTTCGACGAACTCGCGTAGCTCCTCCGGCGTCGGCCGTGGGCGTATCAGCGTCACCGCGCGATCCGCGGCGGTCTCGTCGGAGATGTCCGTCCAGGCGCCGCTCGCGAGACCGAAAACGACCATTCGGCCGCCGCGGTCGAGCAGGTCGAACGATGATCGGCCGATGGTGCCGCCGACTCCGTCGAAGACGACGTCCACCCCGCCGACGGCCTCTCGGACGCGCTCGGTCCACCCGGGCTCCCGGTAGTCGACCGTCACCTCGGCGCCCAGCTCACGGGCCAGTTCGATTTTGCGCCTCCCGCCGGCTGCCGCGACGACTCGGGCGCCGGCCGCCCGTGCGAGCTGAACGAGCAACGTGCCGACGCCGCCGGCCGCCGCCTCGACCAGAACCCGTTCCCCGCCGCGCAGCCCGGCCGCGCGGATCAGCATCACCGCCGTGCGCCCGTCGGCCATCAGCGCCACCGCACTGTCAAGACCGAGACTGTCGGGAACCTCGACGAGGCCGCCGGCATCCACCACCGCGCGTTCGGCATAACCACCGGAACCGCCGGTGGCGCTGACCACCCGCCTGCCGACCAGGGCCTTGTCGACGTCCGCGCCGACCGCCGTGACCACACCACCCACGCCGTTACCCGGGATCATCGGCAGCTTCACCTGGCCCGGGTACGGTCCGGCGCCGGTGGCCCGGAACTGGGTCTCCACGAAAGTGATGCTGGCGAACGCCACCTCGATCAGTGCCTGCCCGGGCCCGGCCACCAGGTCCGGCGCGTCGCCCGCGACCAGCACCTCCGGCCCGCCGAACCCCTTCAACCACACCGCGCGCACAGGACTCCTCCCGATCAGCTCACGTTCCCGGAGCACACATCCCCCGCGGCCAAGCTCACAACCTCACCCTTGGTTCAAGTCAAGCGCCGTTTCCGCACTCTGGAACGCAGGCCCGACGACCTCGACCTATAGATGCCATCAATGAGAAAGCTAAATTGACTACTTATCGCATCAAGACAGCTACTTCTCGGCGTATGCTTTACAGCAAATACGCTGTCCCGACGTCCGGAGGAGTGGCAGCATGACCAGGGTGATGGTGAAAGATGATCCGTCGACGTCCCCACCGGCCGAGTTCTCCGGGAACGGAGCTCCCCCGGACGAGGAGGCATGGGCGCGGTCCCGGTTCGTCGGTCTTCCGCACGAACCACTCGCCGATGCCGACCTGCGGCGCTGGCCGTTCGGCATCGGCGCGGTCGAGACCCGCGACGGGATTACCTTCTTCCGCTCCCGTCACCCGGACGGCTTCACCGCGGACGATCTGCGCCGGACGCCCGAGGACGGCAGGCGGTACGAGCTGCTTGACGGGACGATCGCGGTGAGCCCGTCCCCCGGCTTCACCCACCAGCTCGTGGTGGCGCACCTGCTGGCCATTCTCGTCGGCGCCCAGACCGGTACCGCGCGGACGCTTCCTGCCCCTTTCGACGTCGCTCTGCCGCGTGGGCGTGTCCTCCAGCCCGACATCGTCGTCATGCCGCACGCCCAGGCCGAAATCCCGGTCCTCGTGGTCGAGGTCCTGTCCCGATATGGACGTAGGTACGACCGGAAGGAAAAGTTCGACGAGTACGAGGGATCCGGCATCCCGTCATACTGGATTATCGATCCGGATATCCCGGAGATCGCCGTCTTCGAGCTGACGGCAGGCCGGTACGAGCGGGTCACGCGGGTCGAGGGCTCGGCGACGTGCAAGGTGGAGAGGCCGTTTCCGGTCAGCTTCTCCCCCGCTGCCCTGCTGGCCTGACGGAAAAACGAAACCGCGGAACCGCCGGTAGCGAAGCAGACGCTTCCGACGGTTCCGCCTGCGGGCACCGTGTTCCCTGAGGGCAGCATGTTCATCGCCCGGCATGACCGAAGATCCATCGCCTGGCACGGCCGGAGCCGTGGGTCAGACGTTGAAGCCGAGGGCGCGGAGCTGGTCGCGGCCGTCGTCGGTGATCTTGTCGGGGCCCCAGGGGGGCATCCAGACCCAGTTGATGGTCACGTCGTTGACCAGGGCGTCCGGGCCGTCGGTGAGGGCGGAGCGGGTCTGGTCCTCGATCACGTCCGTCAGCGGGCAGGCCGCCGAGGTCAGCGTCATGTCCAGGGTCACGGTGTTGTCGTCGTGGATGTTGATCCCGTAGACCAGGCCCAGGTCGACGACGTTGATGCCGAGCTCGGGGTCGACGACGTC
>NZ_CEVIVC010000120.1:11357-11888 GCF_982290645.1 Protofrankia sp. CiP1_Cm_nod4 | reverse complement strand
ACGCATGGCCTCCTCGACGTCGTCGAGCGCGGCCTTGTCGACGGCGGCGCCGGCGGCGACCCCTCCGGCGACCACCTCGCCGGGAGCCACCCCTCCGGCGGCCGCCTCGCCGGCGACCGTCCCGTCGACAGTGGCGGGCGCCTCGCCGGGAGCCGCCTCGCCGACAGCGGCCGGGTCGGCGGCGAGCACGGCCGGCGCCGTCGCCGCCGGATCGTCGGTGTCGGTCGTCTGCTGGTCGGCCAGCGTGGTGGTCTCGCTCATCGGTCCGCCTCCTGTTCCGGGATGCCGCCCACGGCCTGCACGGTCGCGTCCTTCCAGGCCATCCATGACAGCAGGGCGCACTTGACCCTGGCCGGGTATTTCGACACGCCCGCGAAGGCTACCGCGTCCTCCAGCACGTCCTCGTCCGGCTCCAGGGTGCCGCGGGACTGCATCAGCGCCAGGAACTCCCGTTCCAGCCCGAGTGCGTCGGCCACGGACCTGCCGATCACAAGGTCGGTCATGACGCTCGCGGACGCCTGGCTGATCGAA
>NZ_CEVIVC010000120.1:10789-11332 GCF_982290645.1 Protofrankia sp. CiP1_Cm_nod4 | reverse complement strand
GCGCATGGCCTCCTCGACGTCCTCGAGAGCGGCCTTGTCGACGGCGGCGCCAACGGCCACCCCGCCGACGACCGTCCCACCAGCAGCCGGTCCACCAGCAGCCGGTCCGGTGGCAGAGGTCGTCTCACCAGCGGCCGGTCCGGTGGTGGTGGCTGCCTCGCTGGGGGCTGTCGCGCCGGCGGTGGCCGGGCCGCCGGCGGCAGCGGTGGCCTGCGCCGCCGCCGGGTCGGTGTCGGGCGTCTGCTGGTCGGCCAGCGTGGTGGTCTCGCTCATCGGTCCGCCTCCTGTTCCGGGATGCCGCCCACGGCCTGCACGGTCGCGTCCTTCCAGGCCATCCATGAAAGCAGTGCGCACTTGACCCTGGCCGGATACTTCGACACGCCCGCGAAGGCTACCGCGTCCTCCAGCACGTCCTCGTCCGGCTCCAGGGTGCCGCGGGACTGCATCAGCGCCAGGAACTCCCGTTCCAGTCCGAGCGCGTCGGCCACGGACCTGCCGATCACAAGGTCGGTCATGACGCTCGCGGACGCCTGGCTGATCGAG
>NZ_CEVIVC010000120.1:0-10649 GCF_982290645.1 Protofrankia sp. CiP1_Cm_nod4 | reverse complement strand
CAGCCCTCGCTCTCGTAGGAGACATCCGTCACCACACCGTCGGCGACCCTGACCCGTAGGGTCACCTCGTCGCCGCAGGTCGGGTTGACGTGGTGGACCTCGGCGTCGAACGGTTCGCGCAGCCCGCGGTGGTGCGGGTTGCGGTAGTGGTCCAGGATGATCTCCTGGTACATGGAGTCCAGTTTCACGTCCCGAAGAACCTCCGGACATGCCCCAGACCTTCCACCAGCGCGTCGACCTCACTGCGGGTCGAGTACAGGTGGAAGGACGCCCGGGTCGTGGCCGGCACGCCGAAGCGCAGGCAGACCGGGCGGGCACAGTGCTGTCCAACACGAACGGCGACGCCGAGTTCGTCGAGCAGCTGGCCGACGTCGTGCGGGTGCAGCGCCCGGCCGTCGGAGCCGGTCAGGACGAACGAGACGGCGCCGCCGCGGTCGACCGCGTCCGCCGGCCCGATGATCCGCAGCCCGGGTACGGCGGTCAGCTGTTCGAGGGCGTAGGCGGTGACGTCGTGCTCGTGCGCGGCGATGGCGTCCATGCCGAGATCCGTCAGGTAGTCGACGGCGGCGCCGAGACCGACCGCCTGGGCGATCATTGGCGTGCCGGCCTCGAACCGGTGCGGCGGGTCGGCGTAGGTCGACGACTCCATCGTCACCAGCTCGATCATCTCGCCGCCGCCGAGGAACGGCGGCATGACCTCCAGCAGCTCGCTGCGGCCCCACAGCACGCCGATACCGGTCGGCCCGCACATCTTGTGGCCGGTGAAGGCGAGGAAGTCCACCCCCAGCGCGGTCACGTCGATCGGCATGTGCGGCACGGACTGGGAGCCGTCGAGCACGACGAGCGCGCCGACCTCGCGGGCCCGGGCGACCAGCGTCGCGACCGGGTTGACCGTGCCGAGAATGTTCGACTGGTGCACAAACGAGACCAGCTTCGTCCGCTCGTTGATCACCTGGTCGAGGGTGGAGAGGTCGAGGCGGCCGTCGTCGGTGATGCCGATCCAGCGCAGTGTCGCCCCGGTCCGCCGGCACAGCATCTGCCACGGCACCAGGTTGGAGTGGTGCTCCATCTCGGTGATGACGACCTCGTCGCCGGGCCCGAGCCGGAACCGCTCCGCCTCCGGGCCGGACACCGCCGCGTTGCTCATCGCGTAGGCGACGAGGTTCAGCGCCTCGGAGGAGTTCTTGGCGAAGACGATCTCGTCGCGCCGGGGTGCGCCGATAAACGCCGCGATCTTGTCCCGGGCGTTCTCGTACAGCGCGGTGGCCTCCTCGGCGAGCGTGTGGATGCCGCGGTGGACGTTGGCGTTGTGCAGCTCGTAGTAGTCCCGCTCGGCGTCGAGGACGCGGGTGGGCTTCTGCGAGCTCGCCGCGCTGTCGAGGTAGACCAGCGGCCGGTCGTCGTGGACCCGCCGCGCCAGGATCGGGAAGTCCTTGCGGACCCGCTCGACGTCGTAGCCGGACCTCGGCCCGCCCACCCCGGCGAGGATGGGCGAAGGCCTGCTGCCGGTCCTCGGGTCGGTTTCCGTATCGGTCATCGTCACGCCGCCGTCCCGGCCGGCTCGGTCGTCTTCACGTACCGGTCGTAGCCGGTGTCCTCCAGGACTGCGGCGAGCTCCGGGCCGCCGGAGTCGACGATGCGGCCGCCGGCCATCACGTGGACGAACTCCGGCTTCACGTACCGCAGGATGCGGGTGTAGTGGGTGATCAGCAGGATACCGGTCTGCCCCGCCGACCGGACAGACTCGATGCCGGCGGAGACGATCCGCAGCGCGTCCACGTCGAGGCCGGAGTCGGTCTCGTCCAGAATCGCGATCTTCGGCTTGAGCAGGGCCATCTGCAGGATCTCGTGGCGCTTCTTCTCACCGCCGGAGAAGCCCTCGTTGACGCTGCGCTCGGCGAACGCCGGGTCCATCTCCAGCGTCGCCATGGACTCGCGGACCTCCTTGACCCAGGTCCGCAGCTTGGGCGCCTCGCCGCGCACGGCCGTCACCGACGAGCGCAGGAAGTTCGACACCGACACCCCGGGCACCTCGACGGGGTACTGCATGGCCAGGAAGATCCCGGTACGGGCCCGCTCGTCGACGCTCTGCGCGAGGACGTCGACGCCGTCCAGCGTCACCGTCCCCTCGGTGATCGTGTACTTGGGGTGGCCCGCGATGGAATACGCCAGCGTCGACTTGCCGGAGCCGTTCGGCCCCATGATCGCATGGGTCTCGCCGCGGCGGATCGTCAGATCCACGCCGCGCAGGATCTCCCTCCCCTCGGCGGAGTCGGTCTCCACCGAGACGTGGAGGTTACGGATCTCAAGGGTCGACACTTTAGTTCAGTCTCCTCAAACCGCTATCTGTGACGCGCGCCGCGCACCGTGGCCCCGCGCCGCGGGAACCGCTCCGTGGGGCGCCTGCCCCACCGGGCCCGCGCGCTGCCCTGACATGCGCCGCGCGCCGTGCGCTATGACTCCCCGACGTCCACAAGAACGTCGTCACCATCGATCTTCACGGGATAGACGGGCACCGGCTCGGTCGCCGGCAGCCCCAGGGGCTCACCTGTGGTGAGGTCGAACTGCGAGCCGTGCAGCCAGCACTCGATCTTCGCGTCCTCGATCTCGCCCTGGGAGAGCATGACGTCGGCGTGCGAGCACTCGTCACGGATGGCGTAGACCTGCCCGCCCGACAGCGCCAGGCACACCGGCTCGCCGTCGACCTCCACCCCGAGCGGGAGGTCCTCGCTCAGGTCGGACAGGGCACACACCCGCTGGAAACCGCCCACTACACGACCCCGCCAAGCTCGGCCTCGACCGCCGCGGTGATCCGCTCCCGCAGCGAGCCGATCTCGATCCGGTCGACGATCTCGGCGAAGAAGCCCCGGACGACCAGGCGCCGCGCCTCGTCCGCCGGGATGCCCCGCGCCATCAGGTAGAACAGCGCCTCGTCGTCGAACCGCCCGGTCGCGCTGGCATGGCCGGCGCCGGTGACCTCCCCGGTGGAGATCTCCAGGTTCGGCACCGAGTCCGCCCGGGCACCGTCGGTGAGGACGAGGTTGCGGTTGAGCTCGTAGGTGTCGGTACCCACGGCGTCCGCCCCGATCACGACGTCACCGATCCACACCGCGTGCGCGCCGTCGCCCTGCAGTGCGCCCTTGTAGGCCACCCGGCTGCGGCACGAGCGCGGGCCGTGGTCGACGAGCAGGCGGTGCTCCTGGTGCTGGCCGGCGTCGGTGAAGAACAGCCCGTAGAGCTCCGCGTCCCCACCGGGCCCGGCATAGGTGACCGTGGGTGACAGACGTACCAGATCACCACCAAGAGTGACGGTGAACGAGCGGAACCGCGCGTCCCGGCCGACCGTGGCGGCGTGCGCGGCCACGTGCACCGCGCCGGCGTCCCAGTCCTGCAACGACACCAACGTCAGCGACGCGCTGTCACCGACCGACAGTTCGACGTTGCCGGCGTACGTGGCCGCCCCGGTGTGGTCGAGCACCACCGTGGCGGACGCGAACGCGCCGACCTCGACGACCAGATGCCCGTAGGCGACCCCGCCGCCGCCGTGCAGCCGCACGACCACCGGCTCGGCCGGCGCGGCCTCGGCGGGAACAGTGATCACGACCGCGTGCTCGGCCCGGGTCATCGCGAACGCCGACACCCGGTCGACCGGGGTCAGCACCCGCCCGATACGCGCGTCGTCGAGGCCGACGTGCTCGACCGTGACCGGCGGCGGGGCCTGCACGCCCACCTCAAGGGCGGCGCCGGTCGCCTCCGGGCCGGCGAGCAGGCCGCGCAGGCGGCGCAGCGGGGTGAACCGCCACTCCTCCTCACGCCCGGTCGGGACGGGATGCGCCTGCGGGTCACGGGAACGCACCAGCCGCGGCCGGCTGTCGGGCCGCCCGGCCGGCGCGCCCGCGGCCACCCCTGGCCGGGAGCCGAACGGCAGGCCGGTCGACGACCCCGCCGGCACGGTGGCGGTGGCGGTGCCGCCGGCGGCGGCGGACGACCCGTCCGACGAGCCCGGCAGCCCCGGCGCGCCCTGTGAGCCCTGTGAGCCGTTGTGGACAGGAGCTGTCACCATCAGCCGACCGCGCCTTCCATCTGCAGCTCGATCAGTCGGTTGAGCTCGAGGGCGTACTCCATCGGCAGCTCGCGGGCGATCGGCTCGACGAACCCGCGCACCACCATCGCCATCGCCTCGTCCTCGGACAGCCCGCGGCTCATCAGGTAGAAGAGCTGGTCCTCCCCGACCTTGGAGACGGTGGCCTCGTGCCCGATGGAGGCGTCGTCCTCGCGGACGTCGACGTAGGGGTAGGTGTCCGACCGGCTGACCGTGTCGACCAGCAGGGCGTCGCACTTCACCGTCGCCCGCGAGTTGTGCGCGCCCTCCTGGATCTGCACCAGACCGCGGTAGGAGGTGCGGCCGCCGCCGCGGGCCACCGACTTGGACACGATCGTGGACGACGTCCGCGGCGCCGCGTGCACCATCTTCGCGCCGGCGTCCTGGTGCTGGCCGGCGCCGGCGAAGGCGATCGAGAGCACCTCGCCCTTGGCCTGCTCGCCGAGCAGCCACACCGCCGGGTACTTCATCGTCACCTTGGAGCCGATGTTGCCGTCGATCCACTCCATGGTGCCGCCGGCCTGACAGGCGGCCCGCTTGGTCACCAGGTTGTAGACGTTGTTCGACCAGTTCTGGATGGTCGTGTAGCGGCAGCGGGCGTTCTTCTTCACGACGATCTCCACGACCGCGGAGTGCAGCGAGTCCGAGGAGTAGATCGGCGCGGTGCAGCCCTCGACATAGTGGACGTAGGCACCCTCGTCCACGATGATCAGAGTCCGCTCGAACTGGCCCATGTTCTCGGTGTTGATGCGGAAGTACGCCTGCAGCGGGATCTCCACGTGCACGCCCGGCGGGACGTAGATGAAGGAGCCGCCGGACCACACCGCGGTGTTCAGCGCGGCGAACTTGTTGTCCCCGACCGGGATGACCGAGCCGAAGTACTCCTGGAAGATCTCCGGGTGCTCCCGCAGGCCGGTGTCGGTGTCGAGGAAGATGACGCCCTGCTCCTCAAGATCCTCACGAATCTTGTGGTAGACGACCTCGCTCTCGTACTGCGCCGCCACGCCGGAGACCAGACGCTGCTTCTCGGCTTCGGGGATGCCGAGCTTGTCGTAGGTGTTGCGGATGTCCGCCGGCAGGTCGTCCCAGCTCTCCGCCTGCTTCTCGGTCGAACGGACAAAATACTTGATGTTGTCGAAATCGATCCCGGACAGGTCCGCGCCCCAGGTGGGCATGGGCTTGCGGCCGAACAGCTTCAGACCCTTCAGCCGAAGCTGGGTCATCCACTCCGGCTCGCCCTTCTTGGCCGAGATGTCCAGGACGACCGCTTCGGACAGCCCGCGTTCGGCGGTCGCCGCGTAGGCGTCCGTGTCGGACCAGCCGAACTTGTAGGCACCCAGGCCCTCAAGCCGGCTGTCGATCTCGGTCTCAGGAGTGGTGGTCATATGGCAGGACCCTCCGAGGAGGTGAGAGAGGTGGCGGTGGTGGGAGTGACAGGTGTGGAACCAGGTGTGCTGACGGCCGCCGCGGACGTCGGCGTCCCGACCGGCACGACCGGCACGACCGTGGGGGGTGCCGCGGCGTCGCCGCTCTTCTCGGGCTGCTGGGGTTCCCGGGTCTCCAGCGGAACATGTGTCGTGCACACCCCGTCACCATGCGCGATGGTGGCGAGCCGTTGGACGTGCGAGTCCAGCAGCCGCGACAACGCGGCGGTCTCCGCGCCGCAGAGCTCGGGGAACTGCTCGGCGACATGCTGGACGGGACAGTGGTGCTGGCAGATCTGGACGCCCGTCGGCAGCTGCGAGGTGCTCGCGGTGTAACCGGCGGCGGACATCGCCGCCGCCAGCGCCGCCGGCCGGTCGGCCGGGTCGGCCCGGGCGACCGCGGCCCGTACCTGCCGCTCCAGCTCGGCGGCACGCGCCTCGGCGAACTCCGCGACAACCGCCTGGCCGGCGACGTCCGCGAGAAAGCTCAGCGCGCTGGTGGCCAGGTCCTCGTACGCGGTCGGGCCGGCCGCGTGGCCGGCGGCGGTGAGCTGGTAGACCCGGGCCGGGCGGCCACGGCCGCGCGGGCCGGGGTTACGGGCCGACCGGGTGGTGATCGTGCCTTCCGCGAGCATCGCGTCCAGATGGCGGCGGATCGCCGCCGGCGACAGGCCGAGGCGTGCCGAGAGTGTGACCGCGGTCGAGGGGCCGAGCTCCAGGAGCAGGCGCGCGACACGGTCACGGGTCCGGCCGTCGGCCGCCGTACCGTTGGAGGTGTCGGGCATGCTTTTCACAACACCACTGTGCCTTATTTCCCGCCGTGGGTCTAACCCCCCGGCCCGCCGGTACGACGTGATCTGTCGCGGTACCCGACCATCGTGGCATCTGAGCTGGGCGAAGAGCGTCCGCTTGGAGCGAGCGTCTGATCCGCCACACTCGCCGGCGGCCCCCGGCGCCGGTATAGACGGCGGCATATCGGTACGCGGCGATACCACACGGAGACCACCCGCATCCGGCTGTCATCGTGTGAACCGGCCATCTCACAGACCAACTCCTGACAGGCTGTGGCCGGAGGCGGAACGCGCCTCCGGTCCGACGCGACCCGGACGGAGACCGTGACCGAGGCCGACCACAGCGCTCCTGAGCCCGACGCTGACCCGGCCGGCATCTCCGGAACCATCCCGGACGCCGCCAACACCAGCCGTACCGACACCGACAGCGGCGAAGCCGATGCAGGCGGTATCGGTACAGGCGGGACAGCCGGCACGGGCGCGACCGGCACGGCCGGTGCCGGCACCGGTAGAGCCAGAGTGGGTACGGCCGGCACCAGCGCCAGCAGGGCCAGCACCGGTAAAGCCAGCGCCGGCACCGGTAGAGCCAGAGTGGGTACGGCCGGCACCAGCGCCAGCAGGGCCAGCGCCGGCACCAGTGCCGGCAGGGCCAGCGGTGCCGACACGAGCCCGCGGCGCGACGACTACGCGGCGGAGCTGGGGCGCCGGCTGCGAGCCGCCCGCCACCGGCGCGGCATGTCCCTCGTCGACGTCCAGGAACGTACGAACGGGCGCTGGACCGCCGGCACCCTGGGCGCCTACGAGCGGGGGCGCCGCTCCCTGCGGGTGCACCGCCTGATGGAGCTCGCCGAGCTCTACGACGTGGCCGCGGTCGTGCTCATCCCCTCCCAGACGGACCGCTCCGAGCTGGCCGGCCTGCCGCCGCTGGCCATCGACCTGCACCGGCTGCGCAAACTGCCACCGACCCGGACCGGCCCGCTGCGGCGCTGGATCGCGATCGTGCAGGTACTGCGCTCGGAGAGCTCCCGGGACGTGCTACGCCTGCGCCGCACGGACCTGCTCTCGCTGGCACGGCTCTACAGCACGACACCGCCGCTGCTCTACGAGCGGCTGCGCGCGTGGGGCGCGCTCGTCGAGCCGGGGGCCGGGCAGCGGCCTGCCCCGCCGCGCGGGCGGCGCGGCCAGGCCCGTTCCTGACCTCGTCCCTGACACCGACCGTTCCCGGCCCCCGACAGCGCTCCCGGCCCCCGGTACCGCTCCCGGTTCCCGACGCTGTTCCCGCGCCCTTCCCGGAGCCGCTCCCCGCGCTGTTCACCGCTCTCCCCCGCTCTCCCGCACCTTCGGGCTCGCTCTCGGCCTTCCCGGCTCCCGGCCGTTCCCGGCCACCGATGGCTGCCCGGTGGGCGCCGCGGGCGGGCCGCCGGTGTGTTCTGACCGTATCCGGGCGGGTTCCGGTCGCACCTACGACGGCAAAGGTCCGTAGGATCGCGTGTGTGGCGGACGACCTGGCACTCGAGGTTTCCAGCCTGGTCAAGACATACTGGCCACGCTCGGACCGAGCCATACATGCTGTCAACGATCTATCGCTGACCGTTGTGGCGGGGTCGGTCACGGCGCTGCTCGGCCCGAACGGCGCCGGCAAGACAACCACGATCGAGATCTGCGAGGGGTTCCGCCGCCCGGACGCCGGCCACGTGCGGGTACTCGGCCTCGACCCCGCCCGTGACGGGCCCGCGCTGCACCCACGGGTGGGGGTCATGCTCCAGTCCGGCGGGGTGTACCCGGGCGCCCGCGCCGGTGAGATGCTCGCTCTGCTCGCCGCGCACCACCGTGACCCGCTGGACGTCACCGCCCTGCTCGAGCGCGTCGGCATCGCCGAGATGGCCGGGGTGCCCTACCGCCGCCTCTCCGGCGGCCAGCAGCAGCGCCTGTCCCTGGCGATGGCCCTCGTCGGCCGTCCGGAGCTGGTCTTCCTCGACGAGCCCACCGCCGGCATGGACGTGCAGGCCCGCCGGGCCACCTGGGAGCTGATCGAACAGCTGCGGATGGCCGGGGTCACCGTGGTGCTGACCACCCACGCCATGGACGAGGCGGAGCAGCTCGCCGACCACGTCGTCATCGTCGACCACGGCAAGGTCCTCGCGGCGGGCTCCCCGGCCGAGCTGACCAGCGGCGGCGCCAAGGGGGAGCTGCGGTTCCGGGCGCTGGCCGGCCTCGACATCGACCGGCTGGAGCTGGCCCTGCCCAGCGGCACCGTCGCCAGGGAGGGACCGCCCGGGCGCTATGTCATACAGGGGAAGGTCGACCCGCAGATGCTCGCCGCGGTGACCGCCTGGTGCGCGGGCAACGGCGTCATGGCCGAGGACCTCCAGGTCGAACAGCGCAGTCTTGAGGACGTGTTCGTGGAACTCACCGGTTCGGCGTTGCGGGCATGACCGACACGGAGGTGCCGACCGGCGGCCGGAGCGGGAAGCCGGCCAAGCCGGCCGCCGCCGGCCCCCGCTCCGCCGTGGGCACGCGAGCGCCGCTGGACCTGCGTCCCTCACCGGGGGCGGCGAGCCGGTGGGACATGCTGCGCGCGCAGACGCTGATCGAGCTGAAGCTGACGCTGCGGCGCGGGGAGTCGGTGCTGCTCACCCTGGTCATCCCGGTCGGCCTGCTGCTGTTCTTCAGCGCGGTGGACGTGCTTCCCACCGACGGCGCCCGCTCGGTGGACTTCCTCGTCCCGGGCATCCTGGCGCTCGCGGTCATGTCGACGGCGTTCACCGGGCAGGCGATCGCGACCGGTTTCGAGCGCTCCTACGGCGTGCTGCGGCGGTTCGGCGCGAGCCCGTTGCCGCGCTCGGTCCTGCTGGCGGGCAAGACGCTGGCCGTGGTCGCCGTGGAGATCATCCAGGTCGCGGTGCTGGTCGCCGTCGGGTTCGCCCTCGGCTGGCACCCGCATGGCCGGCCGTGGTGGGTGGCGCTGCTCCTGCTGGTGGCCACCGTCGCGTTCTGCGGCCTGGGGCTGCTGATGGCGGGCATCCTGCGGGCGGAGGCGACGCTGGCCGCGGCCAACGGCGTCTACCTGCTGCTGTTGCTCGTCGGCGGGGTGATCGTCCCGCTGTCCGAGCTGCCGGGCTGGCTGGAGGCGGTGGGCCGGGCGCTGCCCACCGCGGCCGCCTCCGACGGCCTGCGGGCCGTCCTGCGGGACGGCGCCGGCCTGCCCGTCGGCGATCTGGTCGTGCTGTGCGCCTGGGCGGCCGGCTCCCTGGCGCTGGCGGCCCGCACCTTCAGATGGGAATGACCTTCACGATGGGAATGACCTTCACATGGGAGTAGGGGCGCCGGTGGGAGCAAGGATGCCGGGCCCGGACTTCTACAGACGGTAGTATCCACGGGGATGAACATGCGGCAGCCACTACGACTACCCACGGTGAGTCCGGTGGTCTTCCAGCGGCTCACCCGCGTCAGCGTCGTGCTGCTCGCGCTGATCGTGGTCACCGGTGGCGCGGTCCGGCTCACCGGCTCCGGGCTCGGCTGCCCCACCTGGCCCAGATGCGGCGAGGACTCGTTCGTCACGCAGTCGGAGTACTCCGTGCACGGCTGGATCGAGTTCGGCAACCGGCTGCTGACCACCGCCGTCGGGGCGGTGATGCTGCTGCTGCCGCTGGTGTCGCTGCGGCTGCGCGAGCGCCGCCGTGACCTCGTCCTGCTCGCGTTCGGGCTGTGGCTGGGCTTCCTCGGCCAGGTGGTGCTCGGCGGCCTGACCGTCCTGTTCAAGCTGCATCCCGCGCTGGTGGCGGGGCACTTCCTGCTGTCCATGCTGCTGCTGCTCGACGTCGTGGCGCTCGACCGCCGGGCCCGCTGTGGCCCTGGCCCGGCCCGGCCGGCGGGCGGGCGCGAGCTGCGCTGGCTGGCCCGGCTGCTGGTGGGTGTCGCCGGGGCGGTGCTCGTCCTCGGCACGGTGGTCACCGGCACCGGGCCGCACAGCGGGGACTCCACCGAGGCGAAACGGTTCGGGTTCGACATCACCAATGTCGCGCAGCTGCACGCGGACGCCGCGATGCTCCTGGTCGGGCTGGTCATCGCGACGGTCCTCGCGGTGCGTGCCGGCGGCGGGCCGCGGGAGGCGGTCCGCGCGAGCAACGCGCTCGCCGCCATCGCGGCCGCCCAGGCCGGCGTCGGGTTCGTCCAGTACTTCACCGGCATCCCGGTCGCGCTGGTGGAGCTGCACATAGCCGGGGCCACCGCGCTGTGGATCGCCGCCCTGCACATCTGGCTGGCCATGGTCAACCGACCGGCGCCGGTCGACCTGCCTGCATCCCCGCCCGCCCCCCGGCGGTCACCGCC